>JAHCLG010000070.1 GCA_026125385.1 Legionellales bacterium | reverse complement strand
CTGAATCTCCGCTACGCTCCGTTCCAGGCTACCCGCTGCGCTCCGTTCCAGGCTACGTGCTGCGCTACATTCCAGGCTACGCAAAAATTTTAAACATGCTCATTTCTATATAAATCGTCTAAATTATCTCGTTGACGAATGACCCGATAATCGCTGCCATTGACTAAAATTTCAGCGGGACGTAACCGCGAATTATATTGAGAACTCATAGACGAACCATAAGCCCCACAACTGCGAATAGCCAATAAATCTCCCGCTGCAATATTTAAATGACGATTTTTCCCAAGAAAATCACTGGTTTCGCACACCGGCCCAACAATATCATAAAACTCTAGCAATCCCGAATTTAATTTTACCGGAATAATTTCATGATAAGCATCGTATAAGGCGGGACGCATTAAATCATTCATCGCCGCATCGACAATCGCAAAGTGCTTCTGCGAATTTTTTTTAATATATTCTACTTTTGTTAATAAAATTCCTGCATTTGCAATCAATACTCGTCCAGGCTCAAAAATTAATGGGATGCGCTCTTTGCCCATTAAATTCATTAGTGCTTCAATATACTCCTGCGGGCTTGGGGGTGTTTCTTGTTGATAACGCACACCTAATCCTCCACCCACATCGAGATGTTTTAAAGTAATATTATGATCTTGGCAGTGCCGATATAAATTAATTAATTGTTCTACCGATTTTAAAAATGGATCAAGCGTAGTAATTTGAGAACCAATATGCGCACTCAGTCCAATTAATTGTAGATATTGATGATTAACGATGTCTTGGCAGAGTGAAAAAGCTTCTTCGATGGGAATGCCAAATTTATTTTCAGTGAGTCCGGTGGAAATATGCGGATGTGTTTTGGCATCGACATTGGGATTAATGCGCAACGCAATGGGTACTGCTCGGGAATATTGCGCGCCGATATCTGCAAGCCGCTGTAACTCTGCAATTGATTCTACATTAAAACAATGAATATGATTTTGTAACCCATATTCAATTTCTGCGCGGGTTTTCCCCACGCCTGAAAATACAATTTTATTAGGATCACCGCCTATTGTTAAAACGCGATGTAATTCCCCGCCCGAGACCACATCAAATCCTAAACCTTGTTGGGCAAATCGTTGCAAAATCGCTAAATTCGAATTGGCTTTTACTGCGTAACAAATTAAATGCGGGTAATCTTTTAGCGCTTCTCGAAATACTTGAATGTGTCGCATTAACGTGGCATGAGAATACACATAAAGCGGCGTGCCAAATCGTTCAGCCAATTCTTGCAAGGGCATGTCTTCCACGTATAATTCATTATCACGATAAATAAAATGATCCATGCTTATTCATCCGTGTTGGTTTTTTTAGGCTGATGATAAAGTAGGAAACTATCATTTTTATGTTGTTTGGCATTGTTAGTGGAAGGAAGATATAATGCGCCAGTTTGACCACAACCGATTAAACACCAACAGCTGACTATCATAAAAATTGTGCGAGACATTTAGTTTGGCTCGAAATGATGGATAAACAGCTAGTATACCAGTAGCGCATCCAAATGCGAATGCCT
>JAHCLG010000069.1 GCA_026125385.1 Legionellales bacterium | reverse complement strand
TACCAAAATTACTGATGTAGAAAAAAACATCAAAATGTTTCAACACCAATTGCTTTGGTTTGCCGCGAAAATCTCCGTAGTTATAAACATAGGATGCAGTGTGAGTTCCGACACTCGCGCGACTTGATAGGGAAAGCATTTCTTTGCGCGCTTCTGTGGACAGTGGTTTATTAATGCTACAAAATTCATAATATTGATATTCACTCATAGATACCTCTTTATGTTAAGTTCCCCATGCCGCTAGAATTTTTTTAAAATCAAAAACAGACACATTTGAGTGTATTACAGATCTCAAGTCATTTTTGATTGCTCTTTATCTCCATAATCTTCTTAACAGCTTCATCCAAGACCATATCGTATATTTCCACTGCCTCATCTTCACCAATTGTGATATTAAAAGCATCTTCAATATCTAATATAGGCTGCGTGTCAGAAAGAGCATCAGGCGGATTACTTGTTGACCACATACAGCACATCTGTTTTGAATCTGAGTTCCCACGGTATTTTCGCCTGTGTTTATCATAAATCGCATGCAGAGCTTTATGCGCAATTTTTGGATCATTCATCATTTTATTGCTCTCAAAAATATTTTCTTAAAAGGTTTCATTCCATTTTTTCAAAGCATCCAGCCAAAGTTTTTCGCTTTTACTCAGTTTTGGAAATTCAACTGACTCTAATGATACAAAAGCTGACTTGCGACCATTCCGGCATTTAGCTACTACCTGAAATCCTTTTAAGTCAAATCCTTCCAGTATCGCCTCATTCCCCAAAACTTTTACGTGTTCAAATTTGCTAAACATTTCCTCTATGCAAGTTAACCAACCAGATGCGGCTTCATTTTCATCATACGTATCTATGGTTGCACACTCATAGCAGTCTTCGATTGTTTTGCACCGCTTTATTTCTGATATAAGTTCCATTCGTCATTTCCTCTATTCGTAATTCATTTTTCCGCTTATTAATTTATTGACTCCATTTGCTTGAGTCTGCCCATGAGCTGGGCTGTTTCTTGACCGAGTTGCCACTTCTCATGAGCCAGCGATTTATTTTGATGCTCCAGATCGTTTAATTTCTTTTCGGTCGTTGCTAATTGCTGAGTTAATAAAGCTACTTGTTTTTCTAAATCGAAAACAATAGTTTGTTGTTCATTAACTCACCCACTAAGCCACCGCCTATGGCGGTGCGAGTAAACGAGGTTTTACCATTCACGGAGTTGCAAAAATATAGAAATTAGATTCTCCTTTCCTGGCCTCCCCAGGCCAAAACGAAAAGGAGAAATCTAATGCGAGAATGGGAAAGCCAATCTCATGTGAGGTGGTATTGTCGATACCACGTGGTGATCGTACCAAAATATCGTCGTAAAGCAATGTATGGTGCATTACGAAAGGAAATTGGACCGATATTGAGGGAATTATGTATGCGGTACGAGGTTGAATTAATAGAGGGGCATGTCATGGTTGATCATATACACATGCTATTATCGATTCCCCCGAAAATGAGCGTAGCAAATTTTATTGGGAAGTTGAAAGGGAAATCAACAATCCTTATCAATCAAAAATACGTGAAGCAAAGAAATTTTCGAGGGTTACATTTTTGGTCGAGAGGATA
>JAHCLG010000068.1 GCA_026125385.1 Legionellales bacterium | reverse complement strand
ATATTAATGTATTGCACATCATGAATGTCAAATCCACAAGAGCGCATTCTTTAACTTCTTTTGCTGTCATTGATAGAAGCAAAAAACCTATGAAAATTTATTATCCTAGTGGTTAATTTAATTGTAATTGCATTTTAAAATATGCCGTTTGATGAACAAGGAGAGGCAAATGATCCAGTTTTCTGTTTATCGATACCATCCGGAGAAAGATAAAAGCCCGCATATGCAAAATTATGAATTAGATCCTGCCAACTGCAATGGCGTGATGCTATTAAATGCCTTAGAGGCTCTTAAAATACAAGATCCCACATTAACATTTCGTCGTTCCTGTGGTGAGGGCGTCTGTGGATCAGATGGTATGAATATGGGTAGGCTTGCCCAACCCCTCGAAAATACACACCCCCAATCGTGCATAATTGATTTGCTCAGGATGGGCCTTTATTTGCTTGCATTTTCAGCAAAGTTTAGACATTGATCCGTTTTTGCAAATTCACTCAGTACGATATCAGTCGTTGATGTCACAATATCGTCTCTGTGCTTTGCATCCGCTGTGTTTCGTGCTGTATAAATGGCTAATACAATGGGTTTGCATACGGGTGACCACAAGATACCAATATCGTTTGCAATACCGTAGTCGCCTGAGCCAGTTTTATCAGCAACATTCCATCCAAGTGGCGTGGCTTGGCGTATTCTTCGATAGCTCGTCGTATTATTTCTCATCCATGCCACTAATTATGCTCGCTTTGAAGGCATTAATGCGTCGCCAAGGGTTATCTTCTGTAAACTAACCGCCATATCTTTAGGGGTAGAAGAATCTTCATGATTGTTTGGATTAGAATTTAACTCTCCTTCGTAATGTTCCATATTAAATGATGGGTTACCGATAGCATGGGCAAAGTCTGTTACCACTTTGGGGCGACCTAATTTTTTGGTAATCAGATTAGCCGCCGCATTGTCACTATAAGTCATTACGGCTTCACTCAAGGCTTGAAACGAGAGACCATCATTGACATGTAGCGTTGTCACAGGAGAATAAATCATTAAATCCTTTTGCGTGTAGGTGACTTTTTGATCCAATAAATTTTTAAGTTTCTCACTTTGTTTTAATAATGTGGCTACAGCCATTAATTTAGAGGTACTTTGCACTGGGAAATATTCATCGGCATGATAGGAAATAATGCGATTGTTATTGGTGTCTATCGCATAAACACCAATTTTTCCATCAAAGCTTTTTTCGAGCGTTTCAAATTTCTTCTCGGTGGGTGTTAATTTAATAGCCTGCGTGTTAGCAAATGTGGAAATAACAAAAAAAGTCGACACGATAAATAATAGGTAGTGGCTATGTTTTAAAAATGTAGACATATTAGGATACCCCTGGGTTGTTGTTCGCAAAATGTCATTAATAAATTTATTAATCTATGATATTTAAAAATAAAACATATGAACCTCGATCATCATGCGTGAGTTCGCGTTTTTATTTCAAAGCATTCCAGCAGCACTTGCTCGGCTTCTGACAATAAATTATCTTCGGTTAATAATTGGTTGACTGCTGCATCATTTTCGCCAGTGAGCGTGCTATGCATAGCTAACACTAATCGCAAAAGATGATAATTGTGATGGTTCAATTCATTGTATAATGGCAGCAAATCGGCAAGCAGTCCTTCGCCTTCAGTCCAGCCAAAACCTTCTTCGTTATTTAGAGTGATGTCGACCGATACATGCTCATCGTGTTGCTCTATATCGATGACATGTTTTTTTGCATATTTTTTCAACTCGGATAAATTAATTTTCTCGATAGGGTA
>JAHCLG010000067.1 GCA_026125385.1 Legionellales bacterium | reverse complement strand
GATCTCCGCTGCGCTCCGTTCCAGGCTACTCGCTAAGCTCCGTTCCAGGCTACAAAAAATAATTCATAAAAAATGGGAATTCTGCTTGACACAATGATACTGCATCGGTTTAAATCTACCCCCTAAATGAATGGATTCTGAAGCAAGAATTTGACGTAGATTTTTTAGTCACACACTTAACACGTACAGGGGATAGAATGAACAAGTCAGAATTAATCGATATTATTTCAAGCTCGGCAGACATTTCCAAAGCGGCTGCTAATCGTGCTCTAGACGCAGTGTTAGAAAACATTACTAACGCCTTAAGTCGTGATGAAACGGTATCATTATTAGGATTTGGCACGTTCACCGTAAAAGAACGTCCTGCACGTCAAGGCCGTAACCCACGTACAGGTGAAACAATTGAAATTAAGGCCTGCAAGGTGCCTAATTTCAAAGCCGGCAAAGCATTAAAAGATGCAGTACAAACAGAGGCCGTGGAATAATCAAGTTAAATTGGGTGCTTAGCTCAGCTGGTAGAGCATCGCCCTTACAAGGCGAGGGTCGCAGGTTCGATCCCTGCAGCACCCACCATGAATAAGCAAAGGCTTACAACTCATCGAGTGTAAGCCTTTTTTTTAATCTAAAGATCGAATTGCTCCAATTTTACCGTGAGTATAAGAGCCTGTTCAAAGTCTCCAACGATTCGTTGAAGAAATTCCTTTGAGACAAAACCTCATTATTTTAAGCAAGATTAACGATCTAAAAGCGCGTGAATATTATCTTAAAGCGGTTCAAGGGAGATGGAGTGGAGCGTGTTGTAGAGCTACAAGTTAATTCTCAAGCTGTGGAAATTACTGGTGGGCGATAGTGGGATCGAACCACTGACCCCTGCCGTGTGAAGGCAGTGCTCTACCTCTGAGCTAATCGCCCGTTATACTAAAACGATCTTAGATGCCATCCTGGCGCGACTTAAGAATATTTCTCACCAAACAACACGCACGGGTGTGTTCAATAAGGTTCGGCATTCTAGCAAACAATTTTTGATGATTCCATTATTTATAGTAATTTTATTGTGGCTTTTGCTAGAATAACCTTCTTTAAAAATGTTAAGGAATCATTGTGGTCGTTCGTACTCGTTTTGCTCCTAGTCCAACGGGATATCTTCATATCGGTGGTGCGCGCACGGCGTTATTTAATTGGGCTTATGCGCGGCATCATCAAGGTGAATTTTATTTACGCGTAGAAGATACCGATCAAGAGCGTTCTACTGCAGAATCCACCCAAGCCATTTTAGATGGTATGGGTTGGTTGGAATTGCATCATGATGGTGAGGTTGTTTATCAAAGCTCGCGTTGGGATCGCTATAAACACATTGCAGAAGAGTTATTAAATCAATGTTTGGCTTATCGTTGTCAATGTAGTGTCGAACGTTTAGCAGCATTGCGTGAAGCGCAAATTGCTCAAGGTGAAAAACCCCGTTACGATGGGCACTGTCGCGATTTACAATTAGGGGATGATATTCAAAAATGCGTGATTCGCTTTCGCAACCCACAAGAAGGCCATGTTCATTTTCATGATGAAGTGCATGGTGATATTACTATTGCCAATGCAGAATTAGACGACATTATTTTAGTACGCAGTGACGGCATTCCTACCTATAATTTTTGCGTGGTAATTGATGATATGGACATGAAAATCACCCATGTTATTCGTGGTGACGATCATATTAACAACACACCCAGACAAATTAATATTCTTCACGCTTTAAAAGGTAACGTACCTGTTTATGCCCATGTGCCGATGATTTTAGGCCCCGATGGTAAACGCTTATCAAAACGCCATGGTGCGGTGAGTGTGATGCAATATCGCGAGGAGGGCTATCTCCCGCAAGCGTTATTAAATTATTTAATTCGTCTTGGCTGGTCGCACGGTGATGAGGAAATTCTAACGCCAGCTCATATTTGTGAGTTATTCGATTTTAAAGGATTAAATAAATCCGCGGCCAGTATTAATCCTGATAAATTATTATGGCTTAACCAACATTATCAAAAAACACAACCGGCAGAAAAAGTGGCTGAGGAACTCGCTTATCAATTTTCAAAAATAGGGATTAATAATATTACTCAGCCGCCCTTAACTGAAATTGTTAAAGCTCAGGCCGAGCGTTGTAAAACCTTGGTTGAAATGGCAGAAAAAAGTCGCTATTTTTATGTAGATAATATTCACTATGATGAAACGGAACTGCAAAAACACGTTAAACCTGAAATCCTGCCGGCGTTAACATTATTTTTGGAAAAATTAACGGAGCTTTCCATCTGGAATAAAGAGACTATTCATCAACAATTAGAAGCCGTAGTAACCTCAACAGGTATTAAGTTTGGAAAAATTGCCCAGCCCATTCGCATTGCGGTAACTGGAAGTACTATCTCACCTTCATTAGATATTACCTTAGCGTTAATCGGTCGCGAAAAAACCTTACAGCGAATAAACGCATTATTAACTCACTGTATTAACAGCTAAAAATTTTGATCAAATAAAC
>JAHCLG010000066.1 GCA_026125385.1 Legionellales bacterium | reverse complement strand
AATCATTTGGATTAAGACTCACTCATCCAGGTTTGTAATGCATCAATAATTTTTTGGGCTTGATCGATACTCGAAATATTAAATTTAGATTTTTGTTTATATTCATCGAATTTCTTTTGGTAGCGACGAATGGTAAATTTGGCAGGGCCGTATTCATTTTTTTTCGCGTCCCAGTCTTGATATTTAAAAATAATAGTTGTCCATGCCCCTTTGCTCAAAATCCGCTTATCTAATTGTTTACTCAGCAAAACTCCGCCTTCTTCATAATCAATTGAAATATCATCGATAGTCATGGTCATTGTTTATCTCCTTAATGAATATGGTTTAATTGATTCTTAGCTGCCGCAAGTTCAACCGCACTGGGTTGTTCTTCGGTATTGGCACGCACGGCCACGGCTAATTTGAAGATAATTAAGCTAAATAAGCCAATGACTAAAAAATCCCAACCAAATGGAATTTTTCCTAAGCCATTGCCAAAACTGCCTAAATAAGAAATTACCGACATACCGATAAAATAAGGAAATATCCACCATGATTTATGCCAATAAATCGGTGAAGCGCTTGCATGAAATAATTTCCTATAACAAAAGAGATAAATATAGCCGATCATTAAGGCAATCATTACTTTTTCAAACGTATACCAGCCTGTCCAAAATACAATTAAATTGCAGATATAAAACGCTAAGGGTGTGAGTAAAGCAGCGCAAGGTAATTTAAAAGGTCTTTTTTCATGCGGGCGTTGATGCCGTAAACTCATTAACGCAATCGGGCCTGTGATATAGGCAATAACAATAGTTAATACTAAAAATCCTACCAAACTTTGCCAGCCAGGAAACGGTAATAATAAGATTAATCCCACGATGTAATTCATAAAGATGGCTTTGCCTGGGACGTGATGTGAATTTAATTGTTGTAACCATTTTGGCATGTAACCATTTTCACTCATCGCATAATTCATGCGTCCGGTGGACGCTGTATAATTAAATGCGGTGCCTAACGGAGAAAATACCGAGCTAAAATAAATTAACAACGAAAGCCAAAATAATCCTAAGCCAGCGGCAATACCAACAAATGGACCATTGGCTCCAGCAAATGTTAAGTTTTGCCAACCCGCGCTCAAGCTGCCAGCGGGTAAAATTGCGATGAAGACAAATTGCAAAGCAACATATAAAAATATACAAATTAGCAGGGAACCGATGACTGCTAAAGGAACAGCACGTTGCGGATTTTTCGCTTCTCCTGCTAGTTGCACGGCGGGAGTAAAACCAATAAATGAAAAAATAACTCCGGCTGTGGGAATGGATTTTACGACACCATGCCAGCCAAAAGGTAAAAATCCATCTTGTAGATGAAAATTATTCCAGTGCATGGCAATGCTGGCAAACACAATCAAGACAATAATCGGTGCTGCGAGTTTGATAATACCCATCACGCTGCCCACACGCGCAAATAATTTTGCCCCCAAAACATTAATTAACACTAACACCAGTAGTAAGCCCGCAGCGACTAACATACCGAGTTCGCTTAAAACCTGAGTATGATTAACAGGATGAACTAAGCCTGGAATGTAATTTGATGAATATTGTAAAATCGCTAACACCTCGATGGGTGGAATGGCAACACTCGAGAGCCAGGCCATCCATGCAATTGTAAAACTCACTAAACTATCGTGACTCATGTGAGAAAATTTAACTAATCCTCCAGCAACGGGATAAGTGGCAGAGAGTTCGGCTAAGGTGAGCGCAATGGTCATCATCATCAACCCCCCTAAAACCCAGGCAATAATCGCCGCAGGTCCAGCAATTTTTGCAACATAGAGCGGACCAAATAACCAACCAGACCCCACCATTGAGCCGACGGCGGTCATTAATAAAGCCCCTGTACCAATTGAACGCTTGAATTCCATCGAGAAGATCCTTATTTATTTCTGTAAACTTAAAAATTGCGCAATAATAGCATAGATTCAGTCAGTCAGCGATGAATTTTGTTTTGGTGCAGCCATGAATAAACCTTGTCTTAAGCTTAGGAAGTCAAGCGGTTTCACTTTACAAAATATCCTAATTAGGGACTTGAGATCTGAGATTTTTGGGCGCATAATGCGCTCAATTCAAGGGGTATCGACCGATAAGTAAAATAATAAATTAACTCCGGAGTTCTCTTATCATGCAGCAAACTTTTACATCACACTTTTTAAATTTACGACGCACCGTGTTGTTATAATAATAAAAGAGAAGTTACGCTATCATGAATCTTAATCCTTATTCCTTTTGGTTGATACAACAAAATAACGAGCAAGCGGCTCGAGTGCGGGCGCAAATTAATCAGGCTGCCCATGATACGCAGAAGCACGATAAGACTGCTTCGCAACATTCCCTAATTAATACCAACTCGATCCCCGTTCCTAGTTTGCTTGCCGCTGGTATTGGCAAAGAAATTCTCGAGAAAGCCGCTAGCAACGGTTCTACGTATGCCGATACCTTATATATGGGCACAGATGAATTTTCCACAACGCTAGCAAAAGCACCCACCGAAATGATTTCACTCGTCATTTCATTACTCGTTATGTTTTATTACTATGCCAAGGTCACTGAAGAAAACCCCAATTTAAACGAGGAAGATCAGGCAAAATTAATGGCTGAAACCTTATATTTGGGCGGAACCTATTTTATTTCTTTAATCACCTGGGAATATTCTGAATTACTCGCAACATTTTTAATTAAGCTGCTTTTAGGATCGCATCATGCGTTAAATCCACTGGGTGGTATGTTGGTTGGCGTGATTGTGGCGGTATTTGTGGGATTGGTCTGCACTATTTCCGATGCAATCCACAGCCATTATCTTGAAAAAGAAGAAATTTCTTTAACCAGATTATCAAAAGCATTTTTGATTTCATTTGTTGCGTGTTTTGCCTGGTATTTAATTAATACCATACCCTTGCTTAGTTATTGCTTACAAAATACAAATTTCACTCATCTGCAACATTCAGTAAGAGAAGTATTCATTAAAATTTCAACCTGGTTGGATAAGGCGTTAAGAATCATTGCCGAATTTTTCGTCGCGAAGAAATTATATGAGGTGGGGAATTCCGAGGATAGCAATAAGCAAACTCTTGCAGAGCCTAGCCCAGCGAGTAGCCTGGAACGGAGCGCAGCGAGTAGCCTGGAACGGAGCGCAGCGA
>JAHCLG010000065.1 GCA_026125385.1 Legionellales bacterium | reverse complement strand
AACCATAGAACATTACGTAAAATATCGCCCAAACTACCCAGATGCCATTTATTCTTTTTTAAGTCAGCAAGGTATGCTTAAGCCCCAGCACGTGATTGCCGATATTGGATCGGGCACGGGATTTCTGGCAAAACTATTTCTTGAGCAAGGTCATCGGGTTTACGGAATTGAGCCTAATTCGGGTATGCGAGAAGCTGGTGAAGAGTATTTAGCACACTACCCACATTTCTACAGCATCGATGCGATTGCCGAAGCCACTACTCTCCCTGAGAATTCCATCGACTGGATAACCGCAGGCACGGCCTTTCATTGGTTTGATGCAGCAAATGCCAAAATGGAATTTCAACGTATTCTAAAATCGCCAGGTTATGCGCTGCTGATATGGAATGTTCGCAATACTCAAGATTCGCCATTCATCAAAGACTATGAGCAACTGATTATCGACTATGGTAAAGATTATAAAAATTCGCGCGCAGAAGAATTCGATAAAACCGCACTCGCCGATTTTTTTGCACCATACCCAATGCAAACCACTTCTTTTGTTAATATTCAATTATTTGACTGGGAAGGTTTAAAAGGCCGCTTGTTATCGACTTCTTATAGTTTAAGAGAAACTGATGCCGGTTACGATGATATGATTAACGCATTAAAAATACTGTTCGACCGCCATCAGCATCAAGGTCAAGTCGAATTTTTGTATGAAACAAAATTATATTTTGGGCGAATGAAATAAGATTAGATGTTAGAATAGAGCCGAGGGAACTCACATGAAATTTGCTTATACCATTATTTATGTGGATCAAGTTGAGCAGACGCTTAACTTTTACAAAAAAGCTTTTAACCTGGAAACGCGCTTTCTTCACGAGAGTAAACACTATGGCGAACTCAATACCGGCAACACCAAATTAGCGTTTGCCTCAACGGAATTAGCTCAATCAAATGGACTGGAATTTATTAACAATAATCCTCACCATGCTGCGGCTGGATTTGAAATTGGTTTAGAGAGCCATGATGTGGAGCAAGATTATCATCACGCGATTAATAATGGGGCTATTTCCATCCAAGAACCTGCCTTAAAGCCTTGGGGACAAACCGTAGCTTACGTAAGAGACCTCAATGGCATTATTATTGAAATCGGCAGCCCGATGAGTGAATGACCATGAGCTCTGCTAAAAATCCCTCCACAAAAAATGAACTTTCAAGCCTGATGAATGTTGGAAAAGCCACTTGCCAAGATTTTGAATTGCTGGGGATTACAACGCTCGCAGAACTCGCGAACGCTTCGGCAGATGAGTTATATATTCGTTTACAAGTGATTACCGGGCAATCCCATGATCCGTGTGTGTTGATATGCTGATAATTTATGCTATCTTAAAATGAGACCTGAGATGAAAAATAGGGATTTTATTTTTTTGGGTTACCCTATATTAATTTAATAATGAGGAAGTTATGATGAAAAGAATAGTTCCAATATTTGCCTTAGCAGCCTTATGGTCATGTACCACTATTTACGCAGCATCTTGCGAATATGGTCCCAAATCAGAGAATATTATTCCTGTTAATTATACTTCGAGTATGCCAGATTTAAAGCTAACTATTGGTCAATCTACCATTCTCCCAAATCCCAATCAAACTGCAGGATCACTTCCGCAAACAGTGGTTCTTCCCTTAATTTGCATATCGGACAATACCTATTCTACCAATAACTTTGAAGTTAAACCTGTGGGCTGGGATGGAGCGCCGTGTGTTTTTTCTCACGTACTTGTAGTCAATGGACAGGGACATATGGTTGGTGGACAACAAATGCCTCAGAAAGGAAGAGTGGCAGGGGTAGACAAAGACTTAACCATGACATGTGTTGGACATGATGAAGGTTCGTTAGAAATAGACGTGAGATAGTTTAAATTATTCATTAGATTTTGCGGGGATCGAGAGGAGTGTTTTTTTTGGCGCGCCCGGAAGGATTGATTCGTCGTTCGCTTCGCTCTCTCCTCTCCCTGCGGGCGGCTGCGCCGTCCAAAATGCTTCGCCGCGCTTACGCGCTCTTCGCTGCGCATTTTGTCGAACCTCTTTCGGTTCGAACCCTTCCGGGAACGTAATGCTGGGCTTAGGTGTTTTTTTAGAAAGTTTGATGGTGATTAGGGTTTGGTGTTTTTTTTTGGCGCGCCCGGAAGGATTCGAACCTCCGACCTTCTGGTTCGTAGCCAGGTACTCTATCCAACTGAGCTACGGGCGCGTGTCAATTGCCGATTACGAAGGATGGTGATTATACTGGATTCAAGTAAGTTGTCAAAGACTTATTAACGTTTTTAATTAACTGTGTTTAAAGCGGTTTGGTGAGCTTAGCGTTCGCAGCGCTTGTATTGCGGTAATTTAAATCGACGGCACCTTGGATACCGCTAATCGTTCCAGTTTGCGAATATTGCCAATATTTCCAATCGCGCCATCCGAGAGGGATTTGAGGATAAGAAACACCATATTCGCTAATCCACAATGCACAACGATCGCTAAAATCCACATCAATAAAATTTTTCCAAAAATTGGGATTGGTGTAGATAATATTTTTACTGTTTGATAATTGATTATAGCGTTCTACTAACTTCGTCAATTCTTTTAAAACACTAGCAGGCGGCTCACCCATGGCCGTTTCAACATCAAAAGCCACTTCAGGATGCAAAGATAAACGGCTAACCACGTTCCACAGTGCCTCAGCTTGCAAGTAACCATCTTCATTGGCTTTAAATACATGATAAATTCCAGGTGCGAGATTATGTGTGACGACGCCTTGGTAATTTTGATAAAAATATTTATCAATCCCAGTAATTCCAATAGTACTTCTGACAAAAACAAATTGAATGGCGAGAGGATCGTTTGCCACGTTTTCCCAATGAATAACTCCTTGATATTCAGAAACATCAATTCCATTTTGCATAAAAGCTTCCAAAAAATACCATTCCAACAGGATCTTTAAGGCAAATATAGCACATTTATCAATTTCATGCCGAAGGTGATTTTATGGGCTATACTGAAAAAACTAATGGAGACTGAAAAAATGAATAAACACATCATAGTAGGAATATTAAGCGGATTGTTGGCAGCTACCTCAAGTGCATTTGCAGCATTGAGTAGCGGAGTTAATCTACACACTCCACCCCATTGGAAAGTAGCTCACACGGCGAACGATACTAACATGGGAATTAATGTTCTTGAATTAATCCCTAGCGATGAAACCTTAGAAAATTTTTCTAAAA
>JAHCLG010000064.1 GCA_026125385.1 Legionellales bacterium | reverse complement strand
CATGCAAACATTGAATATGTGGTAATGCGTGCCGAAGAAATGAATTTAAACCAACAATTTGATATGGCTATTTCTTTTTTTTGTTTACATTGGATTAAAAACCAAGAGATTGTTTTGAAAAAAATTTATAATTTATTAAAACCTGGAGGCAAGACCCTCTTTGCTATCGTACCAAGACCAAAACTACTATGGGAATCACTAGATAATGTTATCAATAAAAATCAATGGAAATCGTACTTTATTGATTTTGACCCAGGCTATCACTATTATGATGATACTAACTATCCGCAGTTAGCAAAAGCTGCTGGCTTTAGTATCGAAAAAATTGAGTGCGTTTCTGAAAAATTGTATGGTATTGATAGTAAACCAAAATTTGAATCATTATTATCGGGTTGGTTACCTCATCTTCATGTGCTACCAAATAGCTTGCATCAGTGTTTTTTAAATGAAGTCAGCAGTGTTTTCATGGATTTAATGAGAAAGAATCATATATATAAGTTTGCCGATCATGAGAGATTATTATTAAAAGTTCATTTGATGAAGCCAAAACATGTAGCATAATTGCTACGGAAATGGATGAGGAACTTGATAGTAGGTTTTTTTCTTAGTTAGCGTGTATCCTAATTTGATAGGAACTTCATGTAGTCGTTGGCATTCAAAAGAATCGTTTAAATAACCAAAAGATAAAGGATGAGCCTGTGGAATTAGTGCTCGTATCACATAATATCCTAACCTATTCACATCTTCAGTAGTAATGTCGGCCAAATAACACTCTAACTTACAATTATTTAGTCGTTCACTTAGATAGTCGAGTTTCTTATTGCTACTTTCAGAGTCAAAGCTAGGTATTTGTTGGTAGTCAATATTCAAATTAGTATGTTCTATAAATGAAATCTCGTGTTGATTTTCTTCATTTTGCCAATAAATCATATGGTCTCTTTGATCTCTTACCTGTGTTTTTTCTAAAGACTTTACTTGTTGATAATAGTCTGTTTCATGAAGTAAAAGTAAATTGTAGCGAACTAACTCTAGCTCTTCTAAGGTAGACTGAATTGCCTTTGACAGAGATACGTTGCATGCAGCCGTTGCCGCTAGTAAAGGAAGTTTATTTTCTGATCTTAGTATACCAAAAACAACTGGGATACCCACATCTGTTGTCATATCAAATAATGATACCTTAAGTCTTCTCGAATTAAAATCTTCGATAATGTACTGCAGCGATCTAGTTAAGGTGCTAAATTTTATTCGACGAGGCGATAATTTATTTCTCCAAAATATCATGAAAGCATCTCTTTCAATTACCTCACAGATTGCTGATACAGCTGCTTCATAATATGAAGTATGACTTGCTAGGCCAGTAGATATATTTTGAGTTATTTTTATCTCATCCGATTTTGAGTCATAAGGTAAATGAACTAAACTAGCCGGCACATATACAACTTGATTGCTTTGCAATTCGCGAGTAGAAACCCAATGCAATCTATCGGTTTCAGTTAGTTTTTTCAGCCGCTTTTTTCCCTGGTAATAATTTTTCTCATATGAGACTAATTTATCTAAGGGAAAAACAGTAAATGGAGCTTCTTTGGCTGTGACAAATGGAAACTGATTTTTATCATAAATTGCAGAGCAATATCTTTCAATGGCCTCACCCACAGCTTTTTGCTTTGCTCGTTTTACTGTTGTTGCTACTCCTTTTCCATAGGGGAAGTTTTTTTGATCTGTGAAAGCTCGTGTGTTGTTAGCACAAGCTAAATAATGAAAAAAAATAGACTCATGATCAATGTCTTCCACCATACGTAAATATTTTAAAATGCCAAACTGCGGGTCTAACAAATTTTTAATTTTATCTCTTTTAGCAAGGGTAAGGGTTTTTTCTTTTGTAACCACAGGCGAATTTTTTTCACATGCGTGACATAATGGAACTTTATGAATTAAGTGTTCCTTAATATAACAGCCTAAAAATCGTGATTCTATCAAAGTATCTAATTTTAATGATGTGGGACAAAGTATGTGATTGAGCAAGATATTCCCAGCTATAATGTTAGTCTGAGATATTACACCGACATGATATCCTTGATTGGAACTTACTTCATTTTGATGATAATTTTTCATTGAATCTAAGTATCTATCATTGAGGCCTGATAACTCTCTTGAGACGGCGCATCGAAAACAGCTCACACTATTCGATAAAAGCAATGGACCAATATATGAATGACTATTGTTAATTGTTATAGGTAGAAATTTCTTTTTTTGAATTAAGCAGAAATCATTCCAATAAAGTAATGGTTCCACAAGATTGAAAAGTGAATAAGCAATAATATAATCCGCAGCAAGTAACAGTTTTTTTGTTTCTAGAGAGCTTTTAGTATATAAATAATTTTTTTTAATAGGCCTCATATTCAAAGCATCATCAGATACACAATACACATTCGCAAAGCCTAGTTGTTTGAGGTGCTTTTCTAGCTGCAATGAGCCAACATTAATACCAAGGATGATTATGTTAGCTGTAACTAATTTTTCTTGCGCTTCCTTTTCAGTGAGTTTTAGATGCCAGTAAAATACCGATTCTGGCGTATCTTTGGTTTCGAAAGTAGTAATATCGTTTATTTGAATTAGAAGGTTGTTTGCTAAAAGATCTTTTAATATCGTTTTAACATCATCAGCATTATTATCATTAAAGTTGCATTGATTAAGTTGCTCAGTAATATGAGATTCTTCTATAGGAAAAGCTGCTAAATGTTTAATTCTTTCAACAATTTCAAAAGAATTTTGGCCTTTAATTACGAGTTTAAGTTCGCCGTACTGTATTAATACCCCTTGTTGTAAAGGAATAGCCAAAAATGGCAAAGCTACCACTTTCACAAACATTACACCAAAATTTATTAATCAAACTCAGTGCTACACAGATTCATCATCTTCGTATGTGCACGCACAATCAGTGGCATAGATTAATTCCTCTATATCAACTGGAAAATTAAGCTCATTATTTTCGCTAGTTATTGGTTGAATTATTTCACATTGTTTATTTTTAGATTTCTCTATCATTTCATAGCTCCATTCAGAAATTACTAACAAATTGTTTAGGATGATAACTATAAAACCATAAAAAATCAAATATAACTCTTCTCCGATAAAAATGAACATGGATTATTCGGGCTAAAAATTCACCAATAAACATTCGACCGAATACCACTTGAAAAGCATCTCCTAATTGAATATGGCGATGAATTTGATTAAATGCCGTTTGATAAGCAGAAAAATTCGTATCGGCGTGCAAGGCGAGAGCATGCGCTTTGGCATGATTGACCGA
>JAHCLG010000063.1 GCA_026125385.1 Legionellales bacterium | reverse complement strand
CGTTTGAAATTTAGATTTTGTTGACGAGCTAAAGCTGTTTAGTCATGTATTTCAGAATACAGTCCTTTGCATCTTCACACTTAGCGCCTTACTTATAATCCAATTGTTTTAAGTATAGATTACAATCAATAACTCACGTTATTATTAGGATTATATCTGATCAAGGCAAATTTTAACCCAAAATATGGCAAATTACTCACCCCACCAAAAAACCCTTCAAATAATTCGTCTCGGGGATATTAAAATGAACAGGATGATCAAAGCCCTGATGCAAAGATTGTAGAATGCTAAGATGTCGTGCTGTTTTATGACTCGCTCTTGCTAATAATTCTCTGAGTCGATGTTCTGGCAGCAACATCGAACACGAGGCGCTTAGTAAAAAACCTTGCGGATTTAATAACGCGAGTGCTAATTCATTAATTCGTTGATACGCTTTTTCTCCGGCAGGAATATCTTTGCGTTTTTTAATAAATGCCGGTGGATCGACAATAATCACATCAAATTTTTCACCTTGGGATTGTAATGTGCTTAACGCTTTAAATGCATCATCATTAATCGTTGAAATTTTATTTTCAATATGATTAAGCGCGGCATTTTTTTGCAAATAGGTTAACGCAGGTTCTGAGCTATCCACGCACACACATTGTTTAGCGCCAAACATTGCCGCTTGAATTCCCCAGCCGCCAACGTAACTAAAAACATCTAGTACCTTTTTATCTTTTGCTATTTTTTGTAAAAGGGCACGATTATTACGATGATCAAAAAACCAACCGGTTTTTTGTCCGCTAGTGGCAGGCACAATAAATGAAACCTCATTTTCAATTAAAGAGATTTCATCAATAGAATTGCCTTTGCAGAATTCAACATAACAAGGTAAGCCTTCTTGCTCGCGACTTTTAGCATCATTTTTTAAAATAATAATATTGGGATTTAATAATTCATCAATCGCAGCAACCAGATATTCTTTTAATGCTTCCATGCCAGCTGTGGAAATTTGCACAACAATCACATCATTAAAGCGATCCACCACTACCCCGGGTAAAAAATCACTTTCGCCAAACACTAAACGATAATAAGGTTGATTAAATAAACTTTGTCGTTTAGCGAAAGCCACTTGTAAGCGTTGCAAAAAAAAGCAGTGATCTATCGTAGTATTAGGCAGCGTTGTTAACACACGTGCGGTTAATAAATTATGTGGATTAATATAGGCGGTTGCAATAAAGCGATTCTCTTGATTAAAAATATCAACAAGATCGCCTGGCTGAAATTGTTTTAACGACGATTTTTGCGTATCAACTTCGTTACTATAAACCCATAAATGTCCTGCAAGAATTCTTTTATGCTCGGATTTTTTTAATATTAATTGTGCGTGCTTAGACATTTTTTCCCCAATATTAACCAATGTAAAAATAAGTTGGATTTAAGTTTCCACAGCTCAACTCTGTGATTGGTGCGTACTGTACAGGATATAGCTGTATGTAGCAACTATACTCAAAACGATTGGATTTTAGGCGAGGCGCCGAGTTAACGATACGAAGAAGCGTATACTGAATACAATCCCTCCGTAGCTTTAACTCGGCAACAAAGCCTAAAATTCAAGCGTGAAGAGCATATACTGCTCTCTCATCGAGATGCGACGTTGCCATTATATGGAAACCCTCCGTCTCGATTAGCGAGCAGTATAAAATTTTGAATGACTGAAGAGCATAAGATTATTAATATTTAATTTTTAAATTCTTCAAATGAGCGTATCGCATCTGCCGCATACATTAATGAAGGTCCGCCCCCCATATACACCGCCATTCCCAACGTTTCTACTAATTCTTCATGGGTAGCGCCCAATTTGACTAAGGCTTGGGTATGAAAACCAATGCAACCATCACAATGCGCGGCAACGCCAAGTGCTAAAGCAATTAATTCTTTGGTTTTTTTATCCAGTGCACCGTCTTTTGTTGCTGCTTGTGCAAGGTTACTAAACCCATTCATGACATCGGGAATGGATTTACGCAAAGTTGCTAATGATGCGGAAATATCACGAGTGATTTCTTTATATTGCTTAGTCATAAATTTACTCCTTATTTAAAATACAGTTAGACTTATTCCACGGCATATACATTAATAATTTGGCCATGCCACAAAACCCACTCACGCCAGCAATGATTAATCCAACTCCCACAAAAACACTGAGAAAAATAAAAATGGTTGCTACGCTATACGCTAAAATAATTCCTAATAGCATTAAGCTGCCAGCAATGATTTGTACCTGACGCATAATTTCTAGTGGCGCTTTAGGGTTGGCTACGACAGCAAAACCACAGCGTTTCCATTGTTCAATGCCGCCGCTCAAACAATAAATAGGCGATAATCCGCTTGCTGATAATCGTTGTTGTTGAGCACGAGTGCGATTCCCAAGCTTACAGTAAAAGATAACAATTTTATTTTGTGCTGAAGTTAAATTGACTTGAGATAATTGCGAGATGGGAATATTTTGACTACCAGGAATGTGTTCGCGCGCATACTCATCGGCGTCACGAATATCAATGATTTGAATATTTTCCGCCGTAGGATTTTCTGCTATGAGTTTTTTTAACTCTTCATCCGTTAATAAAATCAGTTCACTCATGATCTAACCCTCATTTAAAAACTTATTGGCAATAAATACGGTGTAATAATTCTAAAATTTTAATGCTATCTTGATTAGCAAGTGTATAAAAAATGGTTTGCGCTTCTTTACGTATAGTGACTAATTTTTTACGACGGAGCACGGCTAAATGTTGTGAAAAAGCCGATTGACTCAAATCAGAGCCTTGCCACAGTTCACCCACCGTTTTTTCTCCGGCCACCAGTTGGCATAAAATCATTAGCCGCTCTGGATGTGCTAATGCCTTCAGCATTTCTGCTGCTCGCCTTGAATTTTTTCGTAACTGATGAATATTTGTATTTCGCATATATCTAATTTAGATTATTCTAATATAAAAGTCAAGCGCAGCCTGGATTGGAATGTAGCCTGGAACGGAGCGTAGCGGAGATCCAGGTTCCAACTCTTTTATCACTCTGCGAAACTATGCCAAAATAATCCGATATTTTTTTAATGTTCCGATCCTGGATCTCCGCTACGCTCCGTTCCAGGCTACATCCGCTACGATCCGTTCCAGGCTACATCAGCTACGCTCCGTTTCAGACTACGTGCGATGAAGATTACTTTCTCATACGCTTAGCGCAACATGCGACATCGATGTGTGGGATACCTTGTTGTTGCAAGGTGCGACAAAATTCATGCATTGTCTGACCGGTGGTGATTACATCATCGATCACTAAAATTCGCTGAGCATGAAAATGCGGATCCACCCAAAATGCTTTTTTTATATTGTGTTTGCGTGCTTTTGCGGTTAAACCACTTTGTGCGGCAGTGGCTTTAATCCGTCGAGTGGCTGAGCGTAATATCGGGATCTTAAGCTGTTGGC
>JAHCLG010000062.1 GCA_026125385.1 Legionellales bacterium | reverse complement strand
TATCGCGGATCACTTCTGCATCGGCAACTAACGAACGATGACAACGCCACGGAATGGCTTCAGCACACATAATTGCGATCTTTCTTCTCTTGTTTAAAAGTTTATTTAACTCTTTCAACGCAGAAAAGAACGCTGCTGTTTGCATGTAATCAGCATATCCTCGAAAACTTTTATTGCGCCAACCCTGATTGATAGAGTCTTTATTCGTGTGACGAAGTCCACCTAGTGCGCCCATATGACGATACGTAATATTAATCGTTTTGAGTGCTATCTTTAGCCTATTTTCATTAAACCAAGGCACATGTCGTGACTTAGGAATAGAGCGTATGTCGATTACGTGAGTAATGTTATGCGCTCGTAAAATAGCTTTAAATTCTTTCAAAGTATGTGTCGAGTGACCAATCGTATAGAGTGTCGGCATCGCCAATCTCTTTATGCGTGAGTACTTTGGATCATATTAATGATACGCGGTAAAAGAATGTTATTTTCTAAATGCACATGTTGAAATATGTCCTTTTCCATCTCAGCCAATCCACTTAACAGTGCTCGATAAGTGTTACAAGCATCTTTTGGTAGTAAATAATAATGACTTAATTGTCTTAAGCTTTTTAAATCATCCCCTGCCTTTTGATGCTCTTCCTTAAGCTCATTGATATATTTTTTTATTTCGACCTCAGTAAATTCGTTACTATGATTTGTAGATCCGATTTTAAGCAATTGAGGGAAAACGGTATTCTCCTCTAACAGCAAATGTTGCTCCATTTCACGGTAAAATGCGGTATAAAGATCGTTCATGGGTAATAATTCTGGATGATTTTTGCTATGTGCTTTAACTACTTTATCCATTAATATTTTTAAACGAGGCAACGCCGTGTGAAGATAATTATGATGTTTATCCAGAATGTGCTGGATAAGTTCAGAGGTAGATAATTCATCTAAGCGTTGTTCTGAAGATTCTTTATTTTCATGCAGTACGCTGAATATCTGCTTTATCACCGTTGAGGGCAGTAGATTGTGTCGAGTGCAGATCTCCTTTAATGTCACGTTTCCGCCACAACAGTAATCAATTGATAAGGCTTCAAATACTTTGGCTAAGGCAGGATGTTCTTTGACTAAATTGCCTACGGTTTTATCAAGTACAGGTGGGTAATCATCGTTTACAACAAGGTCTTTCTTTAACCATTGTTCATAGCAGTCTAAGCCACAAAAATGTAATACGTAATCCGCCATTTCAAAAGTATAGGCGTTCGGTGTTGGTGCCAATTTACAGCATTCGTTACATGAGTATGTTTCATTGTTGAATGATACGGTTTCAGTTTCCATGCTCAATACCTCGCTGTGTTAAAAACGGTTTTAATTTAATAATAAAATCGTAACCCATGAGTAATGCGCCGGCGGCAAATACCACATCACCAGGTAAGCGTAACCATTGCCATAACAAGGTCGTATTATAAAAAGCTAAACTTCTGGCATACGCTAATCCATGTTCATAGACCGCATTTAATTGTAGCCAGCCAATAGGAAAGAAATTCAGTAAAATCCATAACACTAATCCAATGTTGTAACACCAAAATGCCCATAGACCGAGACGATCACTCCACGTATTATTGTCACCCGCGGCGTAACGTAAACAGAAATAAATCATGCCTAATGCCAACAATCCAAACGCACCAAATAAAGCGGTATGCGCGTGATTTAAGGTTAAAAAGGTTGCATGTTCGTAATAATTAATTAAAGGAGCATTAATGGTGCCACCACCAAATACGCCAGCACCGACAAAATTCCAAAATGCAGAGCCGATAATGTATAAGTAAGCTAAACGGTATGGAAATTTTTCTAGGTTTTTAATTAAGCTATGTTGGGTAGTCGCTTCGATAATTAACAGTAGCAATGGCAATACCTCAATAAAGGAAAACACACTGCCTAATGCTAACCACATCGCGGGTTCGCCCACCCAATACCAATGATGACCAGTACCTAATACACCACCTAAGAAAATAAGAATAATTTCTAAAAATACGGTGCGTTCTGCTAATCGGCGTGAAACTAAGCCCACACCCATGAGCAAATAAGCGATCACCGTTACCGCAAAAAATTCAAAGGATTGCTCTACCCACAAATGCACCACCCACCAACGCCAAAAATCTGTAATCGTGAAAGATTTCTCAACACCTGTCAGTGGGATCATGCCAAACCAATAAAGCACCGCGATATTAATCGTACTGGCCCAAAATAAATGCTCTAAATGAATTTTCCCTGTCCAAAATTCGTAGGTCGCTTTTTTTAAGCGGGTTAAACTCGGCCATAAACTTCTGAAAATCATTACACTCCATAATACAAGACCAATCGCAAATCCAATTTGCCAAGCCCGACCTAATTGAATATAGGATAGACCTTGATTACCAAACCAAAACCATTTGGTTTGAATAATATTCATAATGCCTAAATAGTCACCGATAATGGCACCGGCAACAATCAGTAAGGTTACCCAAAATAAAACATCGACTAATAATCCTTGTCCTTTTGCTTCACTGCCACTGATGATAGGTGCCAAAAATAAAGCGGATGCTATCCAAGAAAGTCCTATCCAGACGATAGGCGTTTGAATATGAATATCACGCAAGAAATTAAACGGCAAAATTGTCGCTAAATTAATGCCATAAAAATCAGCGCGCTCTGAATAATAATGAGCAAGAATAGCCCCTACACCGATTTGTACTAAAAGTACTAAGGCGACTAACAAAAAATAACGCCACACTTTCTTTTGACTAGTCGTTAACGGCTGATAGTCAGTGAAAAAGGCAGATGCCGATGTGTGATCGCTTTCACTAAAATAACGATGAAAAATAAATAAAATAGCGCCAAACCCAAAAAATATGAAACAAAAGGAAACCCATGTCCAGGTAAAGGTTCCAGTCGTGGGCACATTCCCCACAGAAGGTTCATACGGCCAATTATTGGTATAAGAAAAATTTTCACCTGGACGATGCGCCACGGTGGTCAGTGACGAATAGATCAGAAAATCGGCTGTTTGCGCGGCGCTGGTAGAATTCAAACTGTACGCTTTCGTCCAACCTGCTGCAAAATTGTTGGTTAATAATTCCTGAATAATTTGCGCACGCAGTGTTGTGATCGCATTGGCTAATGCGGTAGGAATAACCGCAACGGATGTGTTTAATTTCACCGTTTGTAATATTTGTTGCATTTGTTGTTGAATAACATATTGCTGTTCTTTGGACAGCACAGAAAACAGTTGCTTAAATTGTTCCTTGGCAAGTTCATCTTGTGTTAACTGACCGAGTTTTACTAAATATTTAGCCGTATAATCTTCGCCAAAATAAGAACCCATACCATAGAGACTGCCATAATCCATTAAATCGGCACGCTGAAATCCACTTTTACCGGCAACAATGTTTTCCTTGCTTAAAATAATTTTGTTAGATGGCGTATTAAAACTATTCGGTAAGGGCGGTGCTTGTTGATAAGTAATATAAGTGCCCCAAATTAATGCTCCAAAGCACGCAAGTGCGACTATTAGCAATAACCATTTTAATATCGTGGTGATTTTATCCGGTGAATAATCCACCTTTAGTGCTTCATTGATATTTAACGCTTTATTCATGTATCTTAGTTCCTGTTAATAAATAGG
>JAHCLG010000061.1 GCA_026125385.1 Legionellales bacterium | reverse complement strand
AAATATAAATTTCAATCCATTTTCATTAGACACAGAAAATAAACTTTAAAGGGTAGTAATTATGTTTACTGATTATTTTGAAATTCCAAATGATATAAGAATATTTTACAAGGTCTATGGTTCAACTGATGAATCAAATAAAAAAATTAATCCAAAACAACAGACTTTAATATTTCTTCATGGTGGACCAGGAGTTGTAGACCATACGCTATATGAAGCCTACTGGTCCAAATTTAGCGCCAAAAATCTATCTGGGTTACCTTTGCAAGTTATATTTATTGATCACCGCGGTTCTGGCCGAAGTTACTATAAAAAAAATGGTGTTAGAGACTATGGTGATAAATCGCTCTGGACACTAAAACAATGGGGTAAAGATGTTCATAATTTTTTTACTGCATTTGGAATTGAAAAACCAATATTAGCTGGCGTCTCGTTTGGTGGATTTGTTGCAATATCCTGTGCCACACAATATCCAAGTGAACTTGGCGGGCTAATTCTTTGTGATACTGATGCTCAATTTAATTTAGATGAAGTATTAGAACACTTCGCACAGAAGGTGAGAGACAAAGGCCATGATGAAACCAGGGTAACTCAAGTATGCTCCGTCGCAAAAAAAATGTTCTCTAATACAAATGCCGAAACCTACGCTGAGTATGTTAGAACCTGTATCCCATATTGTGCAACCAAACCTTATGAACCAAAAATGATTGCCAGTTGTGTCACTAATCCTGAAGTTGCTTACATTTTTAATAATCGAGAGCTAACTCACTTTAACTTCTTGCCAAATTTGCCCAGTGTCGAGTGTCCAATCTTGATTTTGACGGGTGATCAGAATCCTGTGCACACTCTTGCAAGTGCTAAACGCACAGCAGATGTAATACCGAGCGACAGACTGACTTATCGATTATTTAAAGGCGCTGGCAGCCCAGTATATAGAGATTGTGAAGCAGCCGTCACTGACACTATTAATAGTTACTTAGATAGTTTGCCAGCACCCAAACAGCATGGTGCCATGCGTTTAATTAGTAAATTATAGAGAATTATAATGTGTAGTGAAACTAATAACTTTCACCATTTCATGGATATTGCTGAGGGTATTCGCTTAATAAGTTATCGTAATATTCCTGATTTAGATAAAAAATTCCCTGATTTTTTTCAAAAATGTAATCAGTTATGCGCCGCTTATGTTTATAATTATCTGCTCTCTTCTGGTTGTAGCAGACTGGTAAACATTGACACATTGAGAAACGAATTAAACATTACTAATAATTTTACCAAATTTTATAGATATATGTTAAAAATCCTTAATGATGATGGCCTGGTCAAAATTGAAGGTAACTCTCTAAGATTCAAATCAAACCAAGAAATACCAATTGATATAGCAACGTTGAAAAATAGTTACCCGATGTTCAAAGGTACACTTGAGCTTCTCGAGCACTGTGTCAATCATTACCCCGTAGCATTATCAGAAACAGTACCCTCTATTAGTGTTTTATTTCCCGAAGGCAATACGAGCTTTCTTGATAAAATCTATTCTCAAGACACAGATAAATACTCTGAAATGCCGATAATTCAAGATATTGTTATACAAGCCATATCAAAAATTAACAATACCACATCATTACAAATTCTTGAGATAGGTGGAGGTCGCGGTCTCTTTACTCGTCAACTATTTGCTCATGTCAAATCAACACATAACCTTAAATATCATTTCACAGACTTATCAAAGCGGTTTGTAATTGATATGAAACACCATGGAAATGAAAAACAAATTAGCAACTTACACAGCTTCAAATTTGACGTAACAAGAGATCCGCTGAGTCAAAATTTAGTTCCATATTCATATGACATAATCATTGGACAAGACATTGTTCATGCCACACCAAATTTAGAATTAACGCTTAAAAATCTACAAATGCTATTATCAAAAAATGGTATATTGTGTCTTTTAGAAACCACATCAGCCGGTCGCTGGAATAATTTAATCATGGGAGTAACCCATGGATGGTGGCTATTTAATGATAACTGGAGAAAGTTTACACCACTCATATCAATTGATGCTTGGCAATCTGTCGTACAATTAACTGGATATACAAAAACACACACCATATTTTTTGACAACTCTCACAGTGATGCTGCTTTAATTTTAGCTGGTGTGGGCTAGAACTTTCATGCAAAAAAATTAAAGAAATGTCTTTTTTACTGTAAGATTCTATAGGACGGTAACTAGTTCCCATAGATTGGACAAAAAATTAGGAAAAGAGGTAACCTCCCATAAAATAATAATAAAGTAGAAGGATGTTTTAAATATGGTTGTGATTGGTTTTTTCGGGGAACATCGGCACTAACTTTAATCCATTTAAACTAACAGTAAAAGATTAAAAACTAGAGTAAAAAACATGCCTTACGTAACTATTAACGATATAAAATTGCATTACTACACCATTGCTGACATCGATGATGATAAACCCACGTTAATATTTCTCCATGGTGGTGCGGGCATGGCCGATCACACCATTTATATTCCTTTTTGGTCTCAATTATCTGCTCAGGCTAATGTAATATTTGTTGACCAACGTGGCTGCGGGAAGAGTGAAAAAGGTGATCCACAAAAATGGAACTTAACCCAACACGGTAAAGATGTTTTTTTATTTTGCGATGCTTTAGGTATAACAAATCCAATAGTCGCCGGTGTTTCTTGGGGTGGATATGTTGCGCTATCCTATGCTATTCAATATCCAAAACACCCCATGGCATTAATCCTGTGCAACACTGAAGCTAAGGTATCAGCAAGTGCCAGGTATGACGCTTTCCTCAGAATCGCCAATGCTGATGCTGCTGTTGCTGTGAGAAACTTTGACGAAAATTGGAACCCATCAACTAATACGGAATACTTTAAAAAATGCTTACCATTTTACGCAAAGAAAGCGTATACACCAGAAGAATTAAGTGGGTGTATTCAAAACCCTGAACTTTGGGAAAAATATATGACGACAGAACACAGGGCTTTTGATTTTACATCCAAATTACACACTATCACTTGTTCTGTGCTTCACCTCGCCGGTGAAAACGACCCTGTCCATCCCACAAGTTGTGCTATTGAAACAGCAAAAAAAATAGGGGAAAACTATCAATTGAAAATAATTAAAGATACTGGTGATCCTGTATATAGAGACAAGCCAGAGGAAACAATTACCATTATCACAGAATTTCTAAGCAAGTTATTACATCATGAATCTATGCCACAATTTAGTTAAAAAACTCATTTTGTTTGCTACAAGTAACGCTCTAACGGAATTTGGTAAACATTGTTGCAAAACAGCAGTAACAGCAAAAACTGAGGTATTGCTTAAGACATTTATTCATATAATGGCAATATGGAATTTCAGTGAAACGTTTTTCAAAGACTCTAAAAATATCCATAATTTGCTTTTAGGCGCTGAACAAGATCCTTACCCCTTACAAACAGAATCTTTAATCGAACAAATCAAAGTAATTACAACCTTCGACAGCTCGAAGCAATTAACTAAAATTAAAATTCCATCGCTAAATACTCGCCGAATGAAGATCTTAAGATATTCGCGATGCTGTTTTTCTGCAATACTCAACCCAACTTCAACAAAAAAATTGTATCTAACAATCAACAATGAGT
>JAHCLG010000060.1 GCA_026125385.1 Legionellales bacterium | reverse complement strand
GATCAGAGTTTTATTGATGCTCCGATCCTGGATCTCCGCTGCGCTCCGTTCCAGGCTACACGCTTCGTTCCAGGCTACAGGCTACGCTCCGTTCCAGGCTACAAAAAACTATATTCGCATCTTAACTCGTTCTAGGCAATCCTATTTTTCCAAATAACGATCCATATTGGCGAGAATACCGCGTAAAATATTCACCTCTTTAACTTCCAAGCGTGCGCGATTAAATAAACGTCGTAATTTTAACATCATCGTCTCGCGATTATTCGGACGAATAAATTCGAGTGCTTGTAAGGTATTTTCTAAATGCTGATAAAAACGCTCGACGTCTTCAATATTGGCTAACTCTGTTTTAGGCAGCGGATCGAGCACATTGGCTAAACTCGCACTTCGCAATGCATAAGCACAAAGGGTTACGGCCATAGCTAAATTTAAGGAACTGAATTCATCAACAGTGGGAATGTGCAGATGATAATGGCTTAATGCTAATTCTTCGTTAGTAAGTCCACTACTTTCTCGGCCAAACACTAATGCCACAGGACTGTGCTGAGCTTGAGCTAGTATAACGGGCGCCGCTTGCTCGGGAGTAAGTGTCGGCCAAGCAATCGCGCGATGACGGGCACTGGTCGCCAACACTAATTCACACCCCGCAATGGCCTCGGTTAAGGTTGAGTGAATGGTGGCCTGGTTTAAAATATCATCAGCACCACTGGCGCGCGCAATCGCCGCAGGATGGGGAAATTTTGCAGGTTTAACGAGCGCTAACTCGCTTAATCCCATATTTTTCATTACTCTGGCACACGCGCCAATATTTCCAGCGTGGGTCGTTTCAACTAACACAATTCGAATTGAAGAAAGCATGTTTTTTTCTCAGCGTCACGTTCGGCGAATTATCCCTTAATTAGAATAAATTTGCTATAATGACTCTCTAAACTTTCACAAGGATTTGCGTTATGTGGAAAAAAACC
Source organism: Legionellales bacterium (assembly GCA_026125385.1). NCBI lineage: Bacteria > Pseudomonadati > Pseudomonadota > Gammaproteobacteria > Legionellales > Legionellales bacterium. The sequence continues at coordinate 3,254 of JAHCLG010000060.1, read as the reverse complement.
AGCCTTGCCCTGTGTCTACTTATCTTCACCGTCAACAGTTTTGCCGACGCGCTCGATGGCAGCGAACATTGTCCGTTTCACGCCACGTTTGGCGGTGTGGAAATTCAACCGTTGGCTAATAATACGAGTTCGTTAGTGCAGTGCTTAAGCACCAATGGTAATACCTATTGGAGCCAAGTGATGAATGTCAGTGTGGATGCCACGCAAACGCAGTGGATCAAACAAGAATACCCCGCCGCTGAAGTATGTTTTGGCTTAGAGCCAGAAGATTGCGCATTTTATGGAGACTCGTGATGAAATTATTTAACTTCATTTTTTTAAGTGCTTGTTTATTTTTTTCGGCTACATTTGCAAGCTCTCTCGCCTCTCCTTCCATTACTTGTACGCCTAATGGTTCGGAATGCCGCTGCCCGGCAACCGATGCCAATCAATCTCCTCTCAAGAGTGTCGACCTCACCGATTTAGTCAGCCTCGCACATGTCTTATGTTTTTATCAAGATAATACCATCATCACCGATAATCGAAATATTTATGTGCCTGCTGATGACTATAAAAATTATTGGCGGAATAGTGGGGTTGGCTATACGTTTTATTGCAATCAAAACCCGGCTGTTGATTATTGTGTGTTTAAGATAAAAAGTGTGCGTTAGGTAGTGAATTTTAGACAGGGCGATGAGGGTGTGGATGGATTTATCCTGAACTACTGCCTGCTCATGATCTTGGGGTATGACTAGATAAACTTGGATTAGTATGTTGACTATCACCATTTTGGAGGTTTGTGTTAGAAGCAGAAGTTGATATTTCATCTGAAAGGTTATCTTCTGTTTTCGTTGTGTCATCATTATTGCATGTATTATCATCTGTGCACTGTTGATTATTGTTTTTATTTTTAATAGAAGTTTGAGGCAGTATTCCCTGCACCGTAGCATAGGTACCCTGCAGATTTTTGGTATTTGGTAATACACTATTTTTCCTTAAAGTCACCCGCTCAAGTCGACCATCCGCCACGGTTTTCGCCGTCGACGACATCACATAAGCAAACGCCCAACCGATAACCGGTACAATGGCTTTGATAAAAGAACTCAGAGGATTTTCCACAAAGGCTCTGCCAATACTACGCAACATTGCGCCGAAGGGTGAGGTATTCGATCTCGCAATTTTCTCGCTAGCTTCAGCCGTTTTACCACGCATGCGCTCTCTAGCATAGTCATCACATTGAGTGAGACCATTGGTGTTTGTGAGGTTTAAACAATGTCTTGCGTAGATGCGAAAGAAATGGAATTGATCGGTTTTTGTTGTGAGTTTAAAATTGTTTAAAGGTATTAATTGTTTTATAAAATGAAACTCTTTATGAGAAAATTTTACTTGTGCTGAAGATTTAAATCGTTCTTTGTCAAATACGTCATCATTTAATAGCCCGTGATTTAACTCTGAAATCAAAACTTTCTTTTTATTATCATCCCCTAAAAAATAATTTTCTTCCGGCTCATAACCAAAAGCTGGCTTATATACAATTTGCTTCACATGAAGGGTAACAGGTTTATCTTGATTCGCATTTTTCCATTTCGCAAATTTTTGATTAACATCGTTAATATTATGTTCATTATCATCAACAAAATACACATCGATAGCTTGGTTCGGGTTTTCTGCAAGTGAGGCCTCAATCCGCTGCTGAATGGGGATCCATTTATCAAATTTATTGGATAATGCTAATAATCGTTTCTTAAGATTTTGTTCTGTTTGACTTACATCAGCAGGATAACTGTTTTTTACCACATCATGAGCATTTTCACGATGAGAATACCAGTATTGATCTTCTATTTTGAAGCTATTTCTCCATAGGGTAGTTGCAGTGTTCCAATTATCCTCAAAATTAAATTGATTGGTAATATCCTTCTCAAATTGACTCAAATCCTCTGCAAAGGTTTGACCTAACTTTCTGCCAGCTAAAAAATAGTCGAATGGCGTGATTACGCCCTGTGCTTGGAATGGTAACTCGTTTTGGGCAGCCGCCACCACACTGGTGATCAATCCGTTTAAATAAGCTTGCTTAGCCTGACTTTCGTTAGAAGTCATAAAATCTGAAAAATTTTGCATGCAATTAAAGGCAATCGTCTGATGCGTTCGATCCGTATGAAACCAAAATTCACTGGCAGTGTATTGTGGTTGAGCGGCGAGTAAGGCGTAGTAACGAAATAATTCGGTATTAAAACGACCCGTGTCGGTAGCAGTGCCATCGATGTCTGAAAATATTAACAACTTATTAGGCATTTTTAATTCTTCTTTTTGGGTTTAAGCGCTTCATAGGTTAAGTATAGACGCCATTGCAGATTTTGCCATGTTCAATGATTTCCAAGATTGGCTTTGCTAGCTCTGTCAACTCTGCTACACTCCCCTGTTTTAAAATTTAGGAATCTAGAGCATGCACCCGATGGTGAATATTGGTGTGAAAGCCGCTCGGCATGCGGGCGATTTAATTGCGCGCGCATTTGCACGGCTGGATACGGTTAAAGTGAGTGAAAAAGGTAAAAACGATTTTGTCACCAATGTCGATCAGCATTGCGAACAAGTGATTATCGATCACATTCTCAAAGCCTACCCCGAACACGATATTATTGGCGAAGAAAGCGGGCAATATCAGCGGCGTGGCAGTGAATTTCAATGGATTATCGATCCCTTAGATGGCACCAATAATTTTATTCATGGCTTCCCTCATTTTGCGGTATCCATTGGCATAAAATTCCAAGGCGAATTAGAACATGGTGTGATTTACGATCCCATTCGCGACGAATTATTTACCGCCACCCGCGGCAAGGGCGCGCAAGTCAATGGCAAACGCATGCGAGTAACCCAGCAATCGCGCTTAGAAAATAGTTTATTAGGCACCGGTTTCCCTTATCGCAACAACGATCCTAAAATTGATTTTTTCATTCAATCGTTCACCGAATTGTATCGTAAAGTCTCGGGTATTCGCCGCGCCGGTTCCGCCGCTCTAGATTTAGCGTATGTAGCAGCAGGTCGTTTTGATGGTTACTGGGAACTCGGTTTAAGCCCATGGGATATGGCCGCAGGAGCCACCATGATCCGCGAAGCCGGCGGCATCATCACCGATTTTACCGGCGGCAATCAATTCCTAGAACGCGGCGACATTATCTCTGGCAACCCCAAAATATACACCGCCCTCTTCGCCATCCTACAAACCCTACAAAAAAATTAATGTGTTAATCCTGGATCGTGATAAGCCTGGAACGAAT
>JAHCLG010000059.1 GCA_026125385.1 Legionellales bacterium | reverse complement strand
CTCCGTTCCAGGCTACGGCTGCGCTGCGTTCCAGGCTACGCATTCCAATTTAAGCTACAATCGGTATAATCAAGGGGGTCTGTTGTTTCAAGGAGTTGTTATGTCACCGGCGTTTATTGCAGCGATGCTGCCTTGGCTTGTGTTTTTCTTTTTTGCCAATCCTTCTCATATTGAAACGGCAGCGATAGTGAGTTTATTAACCATCGGGTTATTAAATTTTCAACAATTAAAACAAGGTAAGTTATGGGACTGGTGTAGTACCCTTTATTTAGCCGGATTATCGGCAATTTTATTTCTTCATCCACTGCCATGGCTACAACACCATGGCTATTTACTTTCTAACTTATATTTAGCCAGTCTGTTATTACTCTCTCTCTATTTTAAACGCCCGCTCTTGACCGATTACTACCGCGATGTAACGCCTAAAACACAGTGGCACACAGAAACGTTTTATCACTATGTTTATACAATTACCTTCATTTGGGCTGGAATTTTTATTGCTAATGCTCTCATCAGTTGGGTAGTCATCACTCTTCACGGTGAAAAAATCTTCATGCTCGATTGGTTCTTGCCTATCGTTTTTATCGCGCTGGGATTATTCACGACTCATTTTTATGTGCTGTGGCACACTCAACAACAAATTCAATTAAAAGGTGTCGCCCATTTAAAAAATATCAGCGAAATAAAAGTGATTACCACCGAAAAGTCATTATTCTCCTACCGCATTCTCGGCAGCGGCACACCCCTGCTGTTACTGGCAGATGCCTATATGAGCATGCATAGCTGGGACCCCGATTTTTTAATCTTACTGTCGCAATCTCATCAAGTGATTATTTTTGATTATCCAGGCGTCGGTGCTTCGCGGATGGAAAAACCCTGTAATTTAGCGAATCTTTCTGACTATTTAAATTCAGCGCTGCAAGCGCTACAACTAAATTCGCTCTGTCTCGCGGGATATGGGATGGGCGGATGGATAGCGCTGCATTTCGCTGCCCACTATCCCGATCAGTTACAAAAATTAGCACTCATTGCCAGTGATGGCGGTACTCAACAAGCGCAATTACCCACACCAGAGATCCAAACATTTTTTCAAGAAATCGGGGATTTATATCAACCCAAGCATTTTAAGCGTTACGTTGATGCCCTGTTTCCTCCAGAATACCGAGAAGCAATGACCCAACGTTTGCAAGCGCTTTACAGCTCTGCCAGCTTTTATGCCAGGATCACACCTGCTACCCAGACGTGGCAAGCGCAACTCCGTCAAGCATGGTATGATTTACCAGAACTTGCCGAGTCGATTAAAAAACTCTCCATACCGTGTTTAATCCTCGCCGCGACTTTAGATGAAATTAACTTGCTCGAAAATTCACGTTATCTCGCGCATTTATTAAGTCACGCGCAATTAACGTTGATTGAAAATGCAGGACATGGATTAATTTACCAAGAACCGGCCTGGGTTGCTGATCATTTAACTACTTTTTGCCTAAATTGAATAACTGCCATGGCATGGTGCGAGGTAGTGGAACATTAAAATGCTCGGGATAACCAACTTCTGTTAAATACAATCCATAGGGAGGGGCTGTTACCCCGCCGAGCGATCGATTACGCGCGACTAAAACGTCTTGCGCCCATTGTGGCGGCTGCCGCGAACTACCAATTGCCATTAAAACACCTGCAATATTGCGCACCATATGATGCAAAAATCCATCGGCTTTAATATCGAAAATAATAAAATCTTGATGTCGAAACACTTCAAATTGATGAATGGTTTTAACGGGCGATTTAGCTTGGCATTCAAGTGCACGATAGGAAGTGAAATCGTGCTCACCCATTAAATAATTCGCGCCCTCTTGCATTAATTGCGCATCGAGTGGTTGATAATGCCAAGAAAAATAATGACGATTAATGGTGGGACGCACGGCATGATTATAAATAATATAACAATAACGCCGTGACATCGCGGAAAATCGTGCGTGAAAATCATCCGGCATAGCTTGTGCCCAAGTCACACTAATGGCACGCGTTAAATGATGGTTAGCGCCAAACATCCAACTACGCATATTGCGAATGGCACTGGTATCAAAATGGATCACTTGACCTGTGGCGTGAACACTGGTGTCGGTGCGCCCAGCACAATATATCGAGATAGGTTCATCCGCTACTTTTGATAAGGCCAGTTCTAATTCGTGTTGAACGGTGTGTAAATTGGGTTGTTTTTGCCAACCATGAAATTGGCTACCATCATATTCAATACCTAATGCGATTTTCATTCTTGTTCCAATATTTTCTTTAATAACTCTTGGGCTTGATCGTGAAACTCAAGATTATGTTCTGCTAAAATTTCTTCGAGTAATTCCTTCGCGCCCGCATAATCTTCCATATTAAAATACGTTTGGGCTAATTTAAATTTATCTTTGGCGGGCATTTCTGGAACGCTATACTCAGCAGGAGTTGTGGGTTCATTTTCCTTAGTTTTTTCCAGGGTTTCTGCGAAACTTAATTTACCCCATTCTTTAGGTTCTTCCAATTTTTGTTCAGCCGTTTCATTAGACTTAACCTCACTTAATTCTTCAGGCCATGTTTCATTTTTTAACGTTACTATTTCTTGCCAAACTGGATTTGTTTCATCTTTTGCTTCTTGCGGAATTTTAGCCAAGGTGGCGTCAAATGCCGCTTGATTATTGGATTTCGCATATACTTTTAATAAACGCAACCGCATATTTAACGAATCAAAATCTAATTCTTCCTTAGAAGGAGCATTTCCTGATGCACTTAATTCATTAGGATTATCCTTTGCCGGCAATGTTGGGGATTGTTCATTACTATTATCGATAGTCTCGGTGATTGGCGGAGAAACAGTATTCGGTTCTTCCTCAGAAAACGGTGAAGCGAGTATTTCAGGTGACTCTTCCCTTTGAGCGGGATTAAATTGGGCGAATGCTTGGCGAATTAATTTATCGCTGCGAATTTTTTCGGGTAATTGTTCATAATAATCTTGCACGGCTTGCAAGCCATGCGCTAAACCCAGCACTTGAATTAATTTAACACGATACGCAATATTATCCGGTTCGCGTTCAATTGCCGATTGTAAAATACTTTCCGCTTGATCGTAACGTTGATAATTCAAGTATAAATCGGCTTGTTCTAGCGTATCCACCACGGGTTCAATTTTTTCATCTTCTGTATGTAGAGTTTCTGCTGCATCATCTTCATGATTGACATCGATTATCCTAGGCGCGGATTTAAGCGGGGATTTTGCCGCTAACGTTTGCATAAAACGACGACGCTGCAAACTATACAACGCTATTAGCGTTAAAAATACCATCACCACAAATCCTAAACCTATCAACATCACAATATTCATGGTATTGGCAAAAAAACCTTGCGGCGGGAAATCTAAATTAAATTCTTGGCCAAAATTATCCATAGAGGTATCAATCTTAGTGGATGCAGCAGAATTTTCTTGAGTTAATTTTGCTGTTTCTTCACTTAATTCATGTTCTAATTTTACAGCATCCTGTTCAAGTTCATTCACTTGATTTTTTAATTGTTGGTTTTCCGTTTTTTGCTGTTGTAATTGTTGATCAACAACCGTTAATTCTTCTTCTAATTGCTGAGTATTCGCGGAATTTTCACTGGGTTGGCTCAGTTTGCTCGACTCATTGGCGAGATTGGGTTTTTGCAAGGCCTGTTGTAAATTATCGGTGGTTAACTTTTGCGATTCTGAGTTTGATGGCGGCATCGGTAAAGCATCTTGATGCTCCTGCTCCCAGGCCTTGTCTTCCATGCTCACTTCACTAACCGCTTGTTCATGCGGAATAGCTTGAATTTGAGTGAGTGTGGGGATCACTAAACGCACATCGGCTTTAAGTTTATTAATATTATTGCCCCAAAAGGCTTGTGGATTGGCGCGATATAATGCTAACAAAGTTTGTTCGATACTCACCGATTCATTAGGACGAATTTTTTTAGCAATGCCGATTAAGGTATCGTCTGCCGTAGTTGGCCCATACGTTTGCGCTGCTGTAGTGTTCGCTGGATTTGGCAATACTTCGGGAGTACGCTCATACGTTTTTTGCGTGACATAATTCGTTTGTTTTTGTTGCGGGGCAGGATAATGAAAGCGTTTTGGTGGGACGCGAGGCCGTTGATAGCCGCGCGGATCTAATAGCATGGTATATTCTTTATAAACTTGCCCACCACTCCAGCGCACATCCACTAAAAAACGCATC
>JAHCLG010000058.1 GCA_026125385.1 Legionellales bacterium | reverse complement strand
ATGCCCTAATTGTGTGATAAGATGTGACGCTTAACATAACCCGTACCATTCAATAAGGGCATATCACAGGAGATTTAACCATGCATAACCAACCCAATAAAGTGTTAAAAGGATTAACCTATCTTATTAACATCATTGGCATCATCAGTGCGATCCCAGTCATGCTCTACATTGCCAAGCCTGATTTTTTTTCAATTTGGTTTTTTACTTTAGGATTTATGGTACTTCTAGCTTTCCCCTATTTTTTATTCCTGCTCATGAACCATTGCGCAAATAAAAAGGCCTTACAATCCACCATTATTTTCTTTGCTAGTTTAATTGCGCTTATTTATGCGGGTTGCCTGTTTTATTACGGTTTTGTGATGAATGCCCAAGGACAAAATGGATTATTTTTATTATACGTTCCCATTGCTCAGATTGGATTGGCGGTGCTGGTGGCTATCCTCACCTGCAAAATGGGTAAAAACTGTTGTCCTAAACATTAAAAGTTACCAATACACTAATGACTAATTCACATTACACTGCTAGCGAAATTATTCAAAAAAAACGCGATGGCCAGGTATTATCTGCAGATGAAATCCAGTACTTTGTCGCAGGATTAACCTCGGGCACTATTAGTGATGCGCAAATTGCGGCGTTTGCCATGGCGGTATTTTTTCGCGATTTAAATTTAGCGGAACGCGTGGCATTCACGCAACAGTTTACTCAATCCGGTGAAGTATTAAATTGGTCTCATTTAAATTTACCAGGCCCCATTGTCGATAAACATTCAACGGGCGGTATTGGAGATAAAGTCAGCTTAATTTTAGTACCGTTAATGGCAGCGTGCGGAGCCTTCATGCCTAAAATGTCAGGTCGGGCATTAGGTCACACCGGCGGTACGCTGGATAAAATGCTGAGCATTCCCAATTATAATCCGTATCCAAATAAAGCGTTATTAGAAAAAGTTATCCAACAAGCTGGCTGTGCCATTATCGGGCAATCGCAAACATTTACACCGGCCGATAAAAAATTATATAGCCTTCGTCATCAAACTAGCACCATCGATATTCAAGCCTTAATCGTAATTTCTATCATTGCCAAAAAACTGGCGCTAGGTTGTGATTTTTTAGTTTTAGAAACCACTTACGGCAGTGGCGCATTAGTCCAAGATAAAGCGGAAAGTTTACAATTAGCCCAAGCATTACTCGCCGTCACCCAGCAATTGAATTTACCCACTAGCGCGTTATTAACCAATATGGATCAATGTTTGGGAAATAATATGGGGAATTCATTGGAATTAATAGAAACGTTTGATTTTTTAACCGGAAAAACCCGTGATCCGCGTTTATTAGCCAGTGTCACTGAGTTAGCCTGTGAATTATTAATATTAAGCGGTTTACAATCTTCTCATGCCAGTGCGTTAACTCAGGTTCTCCAACAATTAAATAACGGCACAGCGACAGAACATTTTGCTAAAATGATCCACCTACTCGGTGGACCTCATGATTTGCTAGAAAAGCCCCGTCATTATTTACCCGAAGCCCCTTTGATTAAACCCGTTTACCCTATATCTTCGGGATTTATTCACAATATCGATGCTCGCGCCTATGGAATTATTTTAGCCCATTTAGGCGGGATGGCGAATAGCACAAGCGATGCCATCGATTACGCCGTGGGTTTGAGTGACGTAAAAGGATTAGGTGAGTTTGTGGATAGTCATGTTCCTTTAGCCTTGATCCATGCCCGCAACGAGCAAGATTTAGTACTGGCCCAATCATTATTACAAAATGCTATTGCGCTTTCCGCAACGAAGCCCGAAATAACACCCGTGATCAGCGAAAAAATTACCTTAACCCATAGCTGTAACCTGGATTGAGCAAAACGAAATCCAGGATCAAATTTAAAAAAATAATTTTAAACTAAGAACCTAACATACAAGAATCTATTTTTAGGAAACCAGCATCATGACGATGATTAAATTGTGGAAAAATGTAATTGTTGTAATTAATTTTTTAGTATTCAACATCACATTTGCCTCGACGCACATAATATCAGTGGATAAACTCCTCACCCAAAAAACCATACCCTATGCTGAGCGCGCTTTTTGGTATGAAAAATTACGCTGGCCTGCGGACTGCGAACACGATTATTCGGCAATGGATGATGATTATAAAAAAACCAATGGCGCAGGACTTGCCTTCTGGAAATTATCTCATCAACGCTATTTAATTCAAGTACTCTGCGCGCTAAGCGCCACGCAACCCAGTTATATTTTTATGATCTATACTCCGCATCAACATCCCACCAGCACGTTATTATTATTTAAATCTTACGATGGTAAAACCGCCGTTAAGGATTATTATATCGGAGGAATTCCCACGTTTGATGCTAAGACTCAAACGCTCATGGTCGAGAGCAAAAGCAGTGCCTGCGCGCACAGTCGATTGATCTATCAATTCGACGATCAAAAAAATCAACCTGTGCTCCGCAAACAAATAGATAGCAATCTCTGCGACTAAACTATCACGCTAATAAAGCATTCGCTGTAGGCAAATTGTCTAATTTTAATGTCTCTCGTGGAATAGGAGCCACTTGATGTCGCGTCCGTTCCCAACGTTTGCTAGAAGACCATTCGGATAAATAGACATGATCGCGAATAGCAAAGCAGGCTGTCACCACATGATTTAATTGATCTTCACTTAATTCAGCAGCAATCGATAACCGTAATAATGACCGATTTTTTGCCGTGGCGGGTTCCCAAAACACCGAACCATATACGCCCTGTTTTTGTAATAAATCGTTTAATAAATTGGTATGTTTAATTAACCCTGCTTCTAAAGCCATAATTTGCGATTGACTTTCTGAAACATTGTAACCCAAATTTAATAAATGATTTCTTAAATAACGTGCGTTTTGTTGACAACGCGTACGTCGCCAGGATTCTTCTTTGACCACATCAATGGTTGCGCTAAAGGCATCGGCTTCATGCGGCAGCACGGCAATGCTAAAAATGGTGGGTCGCGATTCAAAACGAATATATTCAATATGACGTGAGCTACCCGCAATAACACCACCTCGACCACAAAATGCTTTACCTAAACTCGCGGTGCGAAATTGAACTTTGTCTAACAAGCCCAATTCGGCCACTAGACCCTCGCCATTCACGCCATGTGTCCCCAAGGAATGGGATTCGTCGACTACTAAAATACACCCATAACGCTCACTAATTTCTGCAAAGTCATTAAGAGGTGCAATATCGCCGTGTGTGCTATACAGCGATTCAACTAAAATCACCCCTTTCCCATGTCGTTGAATTAAATATTCTAACGATTCAGGGTTATTATGACGAAATGTATACGCCGTGGCATTCGCCGAGGTAATCCCTTCACGCAAGGACATATGACCCATCATATCCACATACACGGGCGTGTCGCGATCGGCGATGGATTGAATTAAACCTGTGTTGGCTATCCAGCCTGATTGACATAATAAAACATCTTCGCAACCTAAAAACTCCGCCATTTTCACTTCAAATTTGCGTTGAGGCGATTCATCCGATTGAAAAACACTCGACATGACCAGGCCATTGCCTTGAGTTAATAAACTTTCGGCGTGGGCTTGCACAATTTTTGGGTGATTGGCGATGGATAAATAATCGCAACTACACAACGTTACTGCATTGACTTGGGGGATACGACATTTTCCAATTAAGGGATGTCCGCCCTCTTCAGGCTTGGGGATACGATTTTGGTAGTAATTAATGACGCGTTTACGTAGAAATTCCGGTTCTGTAGTTATAGCGTGAAGCTTATCAACAGGGATAGTGATCTTATTCATAGTATGCTGCCCTCGTGCCAGTAATATTTGATATTGCTGGTAATCCATTTTATTAGAGCATGTTGACAACTTTACTTAGTTTGGCGAATTAGTGTTTTCAATCTTAAGCATTACGACAGTCAACACGCCATTCTTTAGTACGTGTTAACCTTCCAGAGTGCGAGTTTTTTCGCGTTGATTGTTGAAAAACCAACGGCTTATTCTCATCCGAGCGAAAGGTAAACACGCTCTACTGTTTTTGCGGAGCAGGTTCTAAAATTTATAACCATCCCTGTGAAACCTTAAGAAAACCTTAAGCAAAAACAATTTCTTAGTTGATATGTGCCACATTGATTACCCTAAGTCTTCTTTAAAAAAATTGCAATGAATTTCACATTTTTTCTCTGGAAAAAGGGGAGATTGATTATTTTTTGTTCTATACTCAAAACAATTAGGTTTTAGGCGAGGCGTCGAGTTAAAGATACGAAGGAGTGTATACTGAATACAATCCCTCCGTAGCTTTAGCTCGACAACAAAGCCTAAAATTCAAGTGTGAAGAGTATA
>JAHCLG010000057.1 GCA_026125385.1 Legionellales bacterium | reverse complement strand
GTATTATCATGAAAAATGTAATTTTAATCTGCCGTCTTATGCTTAAAGTTTATGAAGACCAGGCTTACAAAGTGTCACTTTCGCTTCTCTTATTCTTAACCAACACCCAACCTTGGTCATTTAAAATAATTTCATCGTTGTGCAATCGATTTTTATTTAACTGATAGTCATTCCAATCAATTAATAAATAAGCTATTTTAGTATTTTTCCACCGTAACCAAAATTGCGACGGTGTAATTAATAGCGCTTTGCCTTCCGGTAAATGATAAGCTTGCTTAAAATGACCCTGCCAAGAATCTTCAGTTGCTGAAATTTCGTTCCAGTTATTAATGATGATTAAATTACGCTGCAAATAAACTGGCAAATCAAAAAGATAATTTTTATATAAAAATAAATCATCCTGTTTAGCAACTTGAGTTTTTATTTTCTCAGCCAAGACAAAGTTTGAATCATGGGTAAACCGCGGAGCAAGTGCAATTCCACCCAGAGTTAATAATGCACTCCCCATGGCGGTTACAATAATTGCAGAAAATGGCGTTAATAGGCGATAGCTGCCATAAGATAATAAACTCAAACCCAATAAAAACAAGGAGGCATAAAACAGTAAATCCTTATAAAGGACAAGTTTAGGTGAGGGATCTACTAACCCTATCATATAACCTGCTATGCTTAAGATCAGCAAAATTGCAGGAATTAGGTAATAGCTCCAATATAATTTTTGCGGATGCTTTTGCCAGGATTGTCTGGCAAAACAGGCCAGTAATATCACAAACGGAAAAACTGCTGGCAAAATGTAAGAAATAATTTTAGATTTTGGAATGGAGAAAAAAATCAGCGTGGCTAAAAACCAAATAATTAAATAGGCATGTTTTTTATAGTCGCGTATTTGCATGCGAAGCGTCGGATAAAATAAGACACTCCAGGGAAAAAGTCCAATAAGCAAAGCCATCACATAGAAAAACCACGGCATTTGATTATTAAATCCACTTTGAGAAAACCGATCAAATTGCTCGTAAATAAAAAAATAATGTAAAAATCCTGGGTTTTCTAAAGTGACTAATACAAACCAGGGAATGGTAATAATACTGTATAAAAGCAGACCCGTGACTAAACGCATTTGTTTAAGAATGGCCCATCGACGCGTGAATAAAATCCAGGTACCAATAATTAACATCGGAAATACAATGCCAATTAATCCTTTAGTGAGCGTCGCCAACGCCGCTAGAGCATACGCTGAGTAGAGCAATAATGGTTTAGCGGAAGGAAGATTTTTATTTTCCGCCCCTATTCCAACTAAAAAACACATTAAACTTGCAGCAATAAGCACGGCAACCGTCATATCCACATTCACGTAATAAGCACCGCCAATGTAGAGTGGATTGGTAGCGAGCATTAAACCACTGAGAAAACCAGTTTCGCGATCAAATATCGTCGAGGCAAACCAATAGGTTAATAAACAACCGAGTAAAGCAAATAGTGCTGGAACAAAACGAAAAACCCAAATTTTGCTGCCTAAAAGTTTAATGGCGATTGCTTCAACCCAAAAAAAGAAAGGCGGTTTATCTAAAAAAGGCAAGCCATTCACGCGAGGAGTGACATATTGATTATACAACGCCATGTGCAAGGGAATATTGGAATATCGGCCTTCATCGGGATTATCGAGAGGACGTGCCGCTAATAATGAAAAAAATATTACGCATAATGCAAAAAATGCGAGTGGATAGCAGTAGATTTTTTTCAACATAAACCCCAAGAATAAAATTTTCGCCATCCTAACTGATTTTTTGCGACATCACAATCTGTATACTAACGCCACTTACTGAGATGAATTTAAGAGGGTTTCGCTTCGCATTCTAACCCAACTTCGGTATAATCCGTGTACTGGATTTCAGAGTAACACCATGAATAACTCCACTCGATCCCAACAACTTGCTAATAAAACGGTTTTTATCAGTGCGCTGGTACCGGCTCATAACGAGCAAGCGGTAATTGGAGATTTTTTACCTGCACTAATTGCTTCCTTAGAGGACTTAACTCATCATTTTGAAATCATTGTAATTGATGATGGCTCTAAGGATGATACGCTGGCTTTGGCTCGCACGTTTCCGATTAAAATTTTGAGTTTTTCGCGAAATTTTGGCAAAGAAATCGCGATTACTGCTGGCTTAGAGCATGCCAAAGGCGATGTTATTATTATCATCGATTGCGATTTTCAACACCCCTTGCAATACCTTCCCACGTTTCTACAGCATTGGGCAGACGGCAATGATATGGTGTATGGTATACGCGATAATCGCGAACATGAGTCGTATTTAAAACGCAAATTTACACAGGCCTTTTATGCGTTAATGCAAAAAATTACCCAAACTCAACTCCCTGCCAACGCTGGAGATTTTCGTTTATTAAATCGTAATGTCGTTAATGCGATTAACCAGTGCCGTGAATATCATCGGTTTATGAAGGGATTATATGCCTGGGTGGGCTTTAAGACTATTGGTATTCCTTATACTGCGGAAGAACGTAAAGCGGGGCAAAGTTCGTGGCATTTTCGTAAATTATTAGAATTAGCCATCACCGGCATTACTTCTTTTTCCAGTATCCCTTTGCGTGCCTGGGGAATTATTGGATTGATTATTTCAGCCATTTCCTTTACCTATGCTCTATTTATTTTAATTAAAACCTTACTGTTTGGCGTTGATGTTCCAGGTTTTGCCACTATTACGGTTGCTGTGATGTTTTTTGGTGGTATTCAATTATTATCGATTGGCATTCTGGGGGAATATATTGGCCGCATTTTTGATGAAGTAAAACACCGCCCTAAATATTTTATTGACCAGAAAATTGGTTTCGAAAAAAATGATACTGATTATGAAAATGAATAATTTAATTTCCACTAAAAAATTACCTGTGCAAATTATCCAATTTGGTATTGTGGGCTCACTTGCAGCATTAATTCATTTATCTGTAGTTATTTTATTAGTTTCCACATTCGCGATACCTCCACTGTTTGCTAATCTATTTGCATTTATTATTGCTTTTAATGTCAGCTATTTTGGTCATCGCTGGTGGACATTTAATACGGCAGAGCATTCTCTTCATCAATCGCTGTTTAAGTTTTTTGTGGTAGCAGCGCTAAGTTTTATTTTAAATGAAACGTTATTTTATATTTTTCTTTATGACTTTCATTTATTCTACGCACTTGCATTATTGCTAGTTTTAATTATTGTCCCGCCACTGACTTTTTTGTTAAGTAAATTTTGGGCATTTACTCACATCTCCGAGAAATCACTGTGAAAAAAATTATTTTGTGTGCCGATGATTTTGCTCAAAACTGCGAAATTTCTAAGGGAATTTTACAACTTGTCGAAAAAAAACGACTTTCTGCGGTAAGCTGCATGACCAATTCGCCCTACTGGCCAGAATATGGCGCGCAATTAAAGCGATTCCATCCTAATCTTAAAATTGGTTTGCATTTTAATTTAACCCAGGATTTCCCCCTATATCCTAAAAAATTCTCACTTATTAATTTATTATTTTTATCCCACATACATTTAATCAATAACTCGGTGATCGTCGCTTCTTTTACTGAACAGCTTCAACAATTCAATAACATCATGGGATTTTATCCTGATTTTATTGATGGTCATCAGCACATTCATCAACTCCCTATCATTAGAAATGTTATTCTTGATTATGCAAAAAAAAAATCTATTATGGTACGTTTGGCACGACCCGAAGATGGTCGTTTAAAATCTAAAATAATTCGTTTAACGGGTGCCAATACTTTTGCAAAACTGTTAAAAAAATTTGATATTTCGCATAATACTTCTTTTGCTGGAGTCTATGATTTCAGTCAAAATTATTCTAAATTATTTCCGCAATTTTTAACGCAAGTTTCTGCGCATGGATTAATTATGTGTCATCCAGGACTCGCCAGTATTGATAAAGCTGATCCGATTGCTCACGCCCGCGTCCAAGAATTTAATTATTTTAATAGCGATCAATTTTTAAACGATTGCCATCTGCAGCAAATAATTGTGTAGTACGAATTTTGGTATGCACAAAAATCTTTTAGTACTTTATAAAGCAAACTTGGTATTTTCAAAATATGGACTACACTAAAAATAAGAACAGAATAATGACTTTTAAAAACAGTGTAGGGATAAAAATATGTTTACGGGTAATCAGCAAGGTGATTTTGTCACACCAAATTTTTCCTATCGAGAAAACCCACTGGGATTCTTTGCCTACTCAAGGAATATTCCCATTGAATTTACGTCTCTCCTCCTCAAAAACCAGCAACCTCAGCACACACTACAGCTAAATGATCCTAGTGGTTTATCCCCCAAATCATGACGGATCTTTCTCCCCCAATAACATGGAGTGTTATTGCGTGTCACCGAAAGCCAGCTAAACGCTGGCTTTCTCATTTAATTTTTTAATC
>JAHCLG010000056.1 GCA_026125385.1 Legionellales bacterium | reverse complement strand
TGAAATTCATTACACTACTACAAATGTATAATAGTCTGGCGTAGCCTGGAACGGAGCGCAGCGATGTAGCCTGGAACGGAGCGCAGCGGAGATCCAGGATCAGAACTATTTTAGAACTCAGATCCTGGATCTCCGCTGCGCTACGTTCCAGGCTACACTTTAGTTAAAAGGAAAATGTATTTATGAAAAAATTAATAAGTCTTGTATTAGGGTTTATGCTCATCCTTTCAGGGCAAGTTTATGCTGAAAAAATTCAGCAATTACTCACCGATTTATTCACGCCAAAACTCACTCCAACTAGCACCGTAGTATTAGGAAACCCCCAAGGTGATGTCAGCGTGATTGAATTTACCGATTATAATTGCCCCTATTGCCGTTTAATGACGCCAGTAATCAATCAATTAATCACCGCAGATAAACACATTCGTTTGGTAGTAGTTGACTATCCCGTTGTCACAAAAACCTCCGAATTAGCCGCGCGTGCCGCTTTAGCCACACGTGAACAACAAAAGTTTGCAGAATTTCACGAGGCATTAATGAAATTTAAAGGGCGTTTAGAAGAAGGCGATATTTTATCGATTGCGAAAAAGCAACAAATCGATGTAACACAATTAAAAAAATCCATGGACAGTGCAAAAATTCGCGATGAGGTAGCGAATAATATTCACTTAGGTAATGAATTAGGCATTCAAGGAACGCCCACGGTGATTATTGGCAAAACATTATTAAATCAACAAGAAAATTTAACGAATTCTCCGCGACCCATTTTAAATTTTGGATTTGTAGACTATCAAGCATTACAACAATCGGTTGCAAACATTCGCGATGCGGCTGAGAAAAAATAAGATCTAACCTGGGGATTAAAACATTGCAGCACTCAAGCATAGTAAAAATTAATCATCCATCACTCCTCTTGAGAGTAACCTTAGCGTTACTCTCCAGTATCATACTATTATTATTCATTTCTACTTGTATTGCTCAACTTGCGTTTAAACAACCGCTTCCTGTGGATACCGCATTTGCATTTTCTGCGAGTGTAAAAAGTCCTCATGCTATCGAGGTACACTGGAAAATTGCTCCCCGTTATCATCTTTATCGCGAACGCTTTAAATTTAAACTTCAAGATCCTCATCTCACGATTGGTTCTTATGATCTACCTCCCGGAATTCCTAAGCAAGATGAAATTTTAGGACCTCATCAAGTCTATGAAAATCAAATTAGTTTTATATTGCCGATTCAAGGAGATGCGACAAAGCTTACCTTAATCGCGCAATATCAAGGTTGCGCGGATGATGGTTTTTGCTATCCTCCCACGACCAAACAAGTTACCTTAGACTTAAATAAAACTACCGCCCAAACTGGCATTACCGTCTCTCATAGCCAAATGCAACAAAATACTTTATCGGAACAAGAAAAAATTATTCAGTTATTACAACAACGCCATTTCGGTTGGATTATTTTAATTTTTATTGGAATTGGTTTATTACTCACGTTTACACCTTGCGTGTTACCCATGATCCCCATTCTTTCCAGTATTATTGTCGGACAAGGACAACGCTTAAATACCCGACGGGCGTTTTTTTTATCATTAACCTACGTGCTGAGCATGGCTTGCACATATGCGATTGCAGGAATCATTGCGGGATTACTGGGCAGCTCTTTACAAGCCGCTTTACAAAATAAATGGGTGATTAGTGCTTTTGCGTTATTATTTGTATTATTAGCACTCTCCTTATTTGGTTTTTATGAATTGCAATTACCACGAGCTTTTACCAATCGCATTAATCAGTGGAGTCATCAACAACAAGGCGGAACTTATTTCGGCGTTTTTATGATGGGCATGCTGGCCACATTAATTGTCTCACCTTGCTTAACAGCGCCATTATTTGGAATTTTAGCCTATATCGGCAATACCGGCGATTCACTCTTAGGAGGAATTGCGCTATTTTCATTAGGCATCGGCATGGGAATTCCTTTATTAATTATTGGTACCGTCGGCGGATCGCTTTTACCTAAAGCCGGAAAATGGATGAATGCGGTTAAATCCCTTTTTGGTGTGTTGATTTTAGCGATGGCGATTTGGCTATTATCGCGAATTATTCCAGGTAATGTAATTATGCTATTGTGGGCGGCATTATTCATTATTTGTGCGGTTTATCTCGGCGCTTTCGAAACCAAATTAGCAACCTCATGGCAACATCTGTGGAAAGGGCTTGGATTAATCTTATTTATTTATGGCATTATTTTAATTTTAGGCGGTGCATTAGGAAATACCGATCCCTTCCATCCTTTAGCAAAAATTGAATTTTTAAATACGAAAGACAATAATTCTTCGCATTCGATTTTTATGCGCATCAATAATCGTCAACAGTTAGCGCAAGCGTTACAGCAAGCAAAATCTGCTAATCGCCCGTTAATGTTAGATTTTTATGCGGACTGGTGTGTTTCATGTAAAATAATGGAAAAAACGACGTTTGCCGATCCTAAAGTTATCAATGCGTTAAAATCATTCGTATTAGTGCAAGCCGATGTCACTGCTAATAATGCGCAAACTCAAGATCTCGAACATTCTTTACAAGTGATAGCACCACCTACCATCATTTTCTTTGATCGTCAGGGACAGGAAATAAAAGATCGGCGGATTGTTGGCGAGGTTAATGCCACACAATTTTTACAACAGTTGGAATTCGTACAACAATCCTTACAACCGTAAAAATTATAACGAAAGAGTATACTTTCAAAACATTCCGACGCATAATAATCAGGCTAATTTATTCTAGCAATCTCTAGAGTGCATGTTATGACGCTCTACCATTTTCATCAAAGGAGTACACTATGTCAGATAAAAAACGTAATTTGAAACCACTCGTCATCGCTTTAAGTGCTGGTCTCGCTTTAGGTGTAGCTTCCATGGCTACTGCGGCAACTTCTTCTTCTGCCTCTCCTTTTCAAGGCAAACAATTAAACAGCGGCTATAACGTGGCTGATGCGCATGATGCTGCTGCTCCTGCAACCGATGCTAAAACGGCAGCTCCTGCAGCAGATGCCAAAGATGCTCATCAAGCCGGTGATCATGAAAAATGCGATCCTAAAAAATGTGATAAAGATGGCAAATGCGCTAAAGGTAAATGTGCTAAAGGTAAATGCGCCGGCGCTAAAACCAGCGAATAATCACCTTGAAGATTTTTGACGATGAATAGTCAAAAAGCTTATCATGGTTCAGGCCTTGGGCTGCGCGATGAACATTTCAACGCGCTACTCAAGGCCTTTCCTATTGATATTAATTTTATGGAAATTGCGCCTGAAAATTGGATTAATGCCCCATATAAAACGGACGATTTGTTAGAAAAATTTGTCGCTCAAGTACCTTTTGTCACTCATGGTTTATCACTTTCGTTAGGGGGGCCTGAACCTTTAAATCAGAATTTTTTACACGAAATAAAATCTTTTTTAGATCGTTTCAATATTCAAACTTATACCGAACATTTAACCTATTGCAGTTTTAATGGTCATCTCTACGAATTATTTCCCATCCCTTTCACCGAGGAAGCCGTAAAATATGTGAGCGCGCGCATTCGCCAAACTCAAGATATTTTAGAACGTCGCATTGGGGTAGAAAATGCGTCTTATTATTGCGCCCCCGGGCAAGTGATGGATGAAGTTGATTTTATTAATGCAGTATTAAGCGAAGCTAATTGTGATTTATTGTTAGATGTGAATAATATTTACGTTAACAGCATCAATCACGGTTATGATGGAAAACAATTTATAGAAAAGCTACAGCCTACTGGCATCAGCTATATTCATATTGCCGGACACTGGCAAAAAAATGAAACCATTATTCTCGACACCCATGGTGACACTATTATTGATCCGGTCTGGGATTTATTAACGTGTGCCTATCAACGTTTTGGTGTGATACCCACCTTACTAGAGCGTGATAATGATATTCCTTCACTCCATGAATGCCTGATTGAAGTAAAAAAAATTAAACACATCCAAGAACACATCAAACCTCGAGAAATGGCTTATGTCGAATCATGATTTACTTGAGTTTCAAAAAATTCAACAAGCGTTCACGCAGTCTATTCGTAATCCAAATTTACCGCTTAATATAGAAAATGTTTCTTCGCAGCGATTACAGATTTATCGGGAATTTGTCTTTCATAATTTATGTGAAGTTATGGAGAATTGCTATCCTGTTTTACGCTCGCTCTACACGGAAAAAAATTGGGAAGTATTAATTCAAGATTATTTGCAGCAGCATCAGGCTCAATCGCCCTATTTTCATGAAATTGGTCAAGAGTTTTTATCCTATTTACAAAGTGAACGCGATTTATCGCAAGATCCGCCTTTTTTATTAGAGCTTGCACACTATGAATGGTGCGAAGTTCAATTAAGAAAAACTCCGAATACTATCGCAGAATTATCGTTTAATCCTGCAGGCGATTTGTTGCTGCAAAAACCACTACTATCACCTTTAGCCTGGTTATTACAGTATGATTTTCCGGTGCAAAAAATTAATCGTGATTATCAACCACAACAAAAACCCGCAGAGCCTACTTATATTATTATCTATCGTAAAATTTCCGGCCAAGCTATATATTTTTATGAAATTAATGCGATTACCGCGCGCTTTATCCAGTTGATAGAAGAAAGCGAGCTTAGCGCTCTCGAGTGTTTAGACATCATTGCTAGCGAATTAAATTTAGCGAGTACAGAATCACTGATCCCTTTCGCTCGAGAAATCCTCATCGAGTTAAAAAACCAAGAAATTATTTTAGGTAGCCAGGATTGAATTTTGCCGTAGCCTGGAACGGAGCGTGGCCGTAG
>JAHCLG010000055.1 GCA_026125385.1 Legionellales bacterium | reverse complement strand
CGATCGTCGCCTTGGTGAGCCTTTACCTCACCAACAAGCTAATCGGACGTAGGCTCATCCTAAAGCACGAGGCCCGAAGGTCCCCCGCTTTGCTCCGTAGAGATTATGCGGTATTAGCCCGAGTTTCCTCGGGTTATCCCCCACTCTAGGGTAGATTCCTACGCATTACTCACCCGTCCGCCACTCGACGCCTACCTAGCAAGCTAGGTATCGTTTCCGTTCGACTTGCATGTGTTAAGCATGCCGCCAGCGTTCAATCTGAGCCAGAATCAAACTCTTCAAAAAAAATTAATTTACAGAGACGTTACATAAAGCAACGCAACTGAATTAGGGATTGTTGATTGATTAGCTCAACCAACGAAAAAGCTTTATGTCTATCTAAATTGACTAAAGCCAGTACCCACACATATTGCTTGGCTCAAACATTTTGTTAAAGAACAGTGACTTTCGTATTTTTTAAACTCTGTCACAAGGAGCGCCTATTCTACTCATTTCTTTTTCGATGTCAACTTTATTTTTAAGTTTTTTTCAAAAAAGTTTTTTCCGTTTTTCCTGAATAAACACAGTGCTAATCCTTAACCCTGTTTCCCCTCAGCACCATCGGCTGAGGGGCGCTACTTTGCTTGAAGTTGAAATCAAAGTCAACAAGAAATTTAAAATTTTTTAAATTATTTTTTGCCCGTCGAATAACTCTCTTAATTTGTAATTTACTCAACCTGCTGACGAGGGTAGATCAGAGCTGGCCTCCGTGATGATCCGTGCAAAGCGTCTTTTGCCTACTTGTAAAACAACCGAGACTCCCGGCATTAAACGCATCTGGGTGTCCAAAATCTTAGCCCCATCAATTTTCACTGCCGCTTGTTTTAGCATGCGTATCCCATCCGAGCTACTGTCGACAAGTCCTGCTAATTTTAAAATATTCGCCAGTGGTAAACCCGTGAGCGGTACGCGAATGATTTTTTCTTCTATGTCACTTGGCATTTCGCCTTGACGAAATCGTGCAATAAAATTAGTTTTCGCCTGATCGGCTGCAATTACATTATGAAATCGCGTCACAATTTCATGCGCTAATTCAAATTTTATATCACGTGGATTTGCACCTTCCGCAATTGATTCACGATAACGCTGAATTTCATTTTTAGGTTTTAAACTCACTAACTCAAAATAACGCCACATTAAATCATCAGAAATTGACATGATTTTTCCAAACATTTCATCGGGTGGTTCATGAATGCCAATATAATTATTTAATGATTTTGACATTTTTTTTACACCGTCTAATCCTTCTAGCAAAGGTGTCGTGATCACAATTTGCGGTGGCTGTTGATAATGTTTTTGTAATTCACGTCCGATTAACAAATTAAATTTTTGATCAGTGCCGCCTAATTCCACATCGGCTTTTAATGCGACTGAATCGTAGCCTTGTAATAACGGATATAAAAATTCATGGATAGCGATAGATGCGCCACTGGCATAACGTTTAGCAAAATCATCACGTTCCATCATGCGAGCAACAGTGTATTTTGCAGCAATACTGATTAAATCAGTCGGGCTTAATTGGTTCATCCATTCTGAATTAAATTGAATTTTAGTTTTTTTAGGATCGAGTATTTTAAAAATTTGTTGTTGATAGGTGCGAGAATTTTCTTGTACTTGCTCACGTGTTAAAGGAGGACGCGTCGCACTTTTACCACTGGGATCACCAATCATGCCAGTAAAATCACCAATTAAAAAAACAACCTGATGTCCCAACTCTTGAAAATGCCGCATTTTGTTAATTAATACTGTGTGGCCTAAATGTAGGTCTGGTGCTGTCGGATCAAAACCGGCTTTAATGGTTAATGGCTTTTGCGTTTTTAAGCGTTCGCGCAATTCGCTTTCAACTAAGATTTCTTCACAACCGCGGGTGATAAGTTCTAGTTGTTCATCTACATTTTGCATGATATTAATTCCTCGTAAATTTCTGCCTCTAAAAATGTTATAAATTACCCTGAAAACATTGACCTATCACTCAAGTCTGGTTTAAGGTTAGTGTTTGTGTATCGTTTTGATAGGTGGATTAGCTAATGGCAACCAATTCGCAAACCTCAATTACCATGCAGCGTTCCCTACTGTTTTTACTTGGCCTTCTTATTGTGTCTTTAGTGATTATTGGTAACTGGTATCATCAACAACCCTTGGAAAAGCCAGCGTCTGAAATGACAGCAAGCATTCCCATCAATCTTCCGCATCTACCCAAGTTAGCGAATGCTCATGCCCCCAACACACCTGCTCATCTAGCAGTTGAGAAGCCACCCGCCATAAACCTCTTGGCACCAACACCCACGACTCAAAAACCAACTGTTTATGAAATCAGAATAAAACCTCATCAAACAATCACTCATCTTTTTCATGATCTGCATATACCATATCAACAATTGCATGCTTTACTCAAGTTGCCTCACACTAAATATGCGTTAACCCATTTACATCCTCAGCAAAAAATCACGCTAACATTATCCGCTGCAGGCAAATTATCACAATTACTCACGCAAATGGATAATATCCAAACCTTAACAGTCAATGCGAATGGCCAAGGCTTTCAAGAAAAAATCACCACCATACCCTTACCTGTGAAAAAAATAGCAGCGACAGCTACCATAAAGCATTCTCTGGCGAGTGCATTCAAACACAACAATTTACCCGAATCCATGATGATTCATTTACGCAAAATTTTTGCTGAGAAATTAAATTTTGCCCGTGATATTCGTGCAGGAGATAAAGTAGACATTATTTATAACCGCTATGATTTGGGTCATGGACATTTTCGTTACGGGCCTATTTTAGCCGCGCAATTTATTACGCATAAAGGCACTTTTACCGCAGTAGGTTTAGCAGAACATGGTGAGTATCATTATTACGATCCGCACGGTCACAGTTTAAAAACTTCGTTTCTGCGTTTTCCGCTACACTACACGCGAATTGCCTCCACGTTTTCCCTGCACCGCTGGCATCCTATCCTGCATATTTGGCGTGCTCATTTAGGTATCGATTTAGACGCACCTTCCGGCTCACCTATTTATGCAGTAGCGGCTGGCAAAATTATTTTCCGTGGTCATCAACACGGTTATGGCAATGTAGTAGTCATTGATCACGGGCGTGGGATAACCACACTCTACGCGCACATGGCGCGCTTTAAACCTGGCGAGCACCTCGATATGCAGGTTAAACAAGGACAAGTGATTGGTTATGTGGGTGAGAGTGGACTGGCGACTGGCCCTCATTGTCATTTTGAATTTCGCGAAAATGGTCAACATTTAAATCCTGCCACGGTAAAACTTCCGGGTGGCCTGCCCTTATCAGGTCATACCTTACATACCTTTCTCACGATGGAAAAACCGTTATTAGCGCAGTTGAAATCTTAAAGCTAAATCCAATACCAGAATTAGCGTCTATAATGAATAATTAAGCGACGTGATCGGTAATAGGGATTAACCATGGAATTCCAGGAATATCTTAATATCATGGTGGCAGAAGATGCCTCTGATTTATTTCTCACGACAGGCGCACGCGCCACCATTCGCACCAGTCTTGGCATGTTACCCATTGAAGAAGATCCTTTACCCGAAGGATTTGTGAAAAAAATGGCTTTTAAGATTATGAATCCCGAGCAGCAAAAGGAATTTGAAAAAAAATTAGAAATGAATTTGGCCTATGCCACAGAAGGTGCGCGTTTTCGGGTGAATATTTTTCAGCAACGCAATGAAGTCGGCATGGTCATTCGTAGTATTAAATTAATCATGCCCGATATGGAAAGTATGGGATTACCCGTCGATGTTTTTCGCAAAGTGGTGATGTATAAACGCGGCTTAGTGTTATTTGTGGGTGCAACCAGTTCTGGTAAATCGACGTCACTGGCGGCGATGATTAATTATCGAAATGAAAACGATGCCTGTCATATTATTACCATTGAAGATCCCATGGAATTTATTCACCCTCACAAGCAAGCCATCATCGAACAACGCGAAGTGGGCTTTGATACCTTAAGTTATGACGAAGCATTAAAAAATACTTTACGGCAAGCACCTGATGTGATTTTAATTGGGGAAATTCGTACACGCGAAACCATGGAACACGCTATCACCTTCGCCGAAACTGGGCATTTATGTCTTTCTACGCTACACGCTAATAATGCTAATCAAGCGTTTGCGCGGATTTTAAGTTTTTTTCCTGAAGAACGTCACGCTCGAACTTTATTGGATTTATCGTTGAATATGCGTGCGATTATTTCACAACGGTTAATTTCAAGCATTCAGGGCGGAAAAGTGCCCGCTGTCGAAGTATTATTAAATAGTCCACTCATTAGTGAATTGATTAAGCGTGGCGAGTTACGCGAAATTAAAGACGTAATGCGTCGTTCAGAACATCAAGGCATGCAAACATTTGATATGGCGTTATTTCAGTTATATAAAGACGGCAAAATTACCTATGATGATGCGCTAGCAAACGCCGACTCAGCTAACGATTTACGTTTAGCGATTTCGATTGAAGAAAATACCGTTGATATGAGTCAGTTGCAAAAAGAAGACGATACTGAAAAAAATTCGACACAGTCTTTTAGCAAAGAAGAAAAGAAAAAAGAGAAAAAGAGTATTACTGGCTTATCGCTAGAGAAAAAGCCGGAAGACGATGATGACACTTTTTTTCGGCGTTAAATTGAAAATGACGAACCACAACCGCAAGTTGTTTGGGCATTAGGATTACGGATGACAAATTGTGAGCCTTCGATATCTTCTTTGTAGTCAATTTCAGCACCAACTAAGTATTGAAAACTTAACGGATCGATTAACAAGGTGACCGATTTAGAACCTGAACCTTCGCCACCCTCTTCATCAATATTTCGAGCAATGACGGTATCATCTTCATTCACCACTTCATCGAAGGTAAAGCCATATTGAAATCCTGAGCACCCGCCGCCAGTGACAAACACTCGCAGTTTTAAATCGAAATTATTTTCATCTTCGATAAGCTGCCACACTTTGCGCGCAGCATTTTGGGTGAAGATTAACAAGTCTTCTTGTGCGGGTTGATATTCTTGCGTCAGCGTGCTCATGATGTTCTCCAAATTGCGGGACACATTTTGATTATTTAAAACTAGCGTTAAGTATAGCAAGTCTAACCAAAGACGAAAACTAGCATTTTTGTTTGCTTAATTTTCTTAGGCAATTTATCCTTTCTTACCGACTTATTTTTAGCATTCACTTAAAAGGTTAACACCGTATTATGCAATGGATTTTAGCATTTCACATTATTTTTGTAGTTTGTTGGTTTAGCGGGATTTTTTATTTGCCTCGCTTATTCGTTTATCATGCGCAAACTACAGATACAATTGGTCGTGAACGTTTTAAAGTGATGGAGCGAAAATTATATTATTTCACCACTCCTTTTGCGATCCTCGCCACGTTGTTTGGAATACTACTCATCACCTTTAATCCTCAATATTATGCTCATGCCGCTTGGTTTCATCTTAAAATGTTTTTAGTGATGTTATTATGGGTGTACCACATTATTTGCGGTTATTATCTTAAACAATTTGCTCTCGATCAAAATCGTCATACCCATGTTTTTTATCGCGTCTTCAATGAGTTGCCAGTGATTATTTTATTTGCCGCGGTGATTCTAGTGGTGGTAAAACCTGTTTTTGCCTA
>JAHCLG010000054.1 GCA_026125385.1 Legionellales bacterium | reverse complement strand
GCATTATAGTTCTTTTTCTGTCAAAGCTTTGGGAAGTTTGGTTTTTTCTCCTTATTACTGAAGTCGAATATTTCGACTTCAAAGGCTCCCAGTCATAAAGGGTCTATCAACATCGTTAGATGATTTTTGAATAAATCGCTTTTTGCTTGTTCTATTTTCATTAATTAGCTCGCTATTCGTTATTCATGCCATGCCGTTAACATTTCGTTATCAATCCATTAGCTCGAAGATTATTAAAACAAACGATCTAGCTGTAAACCAAGATCATGGATTGACCAGTTATTTTCAATTGCTTTGTTAGCAAAGCATTGAATATCCTCTGCATTGTCAAATTCATCCAATAGCTCAACAAAATAACTCCATGTTAGTTTTCTTGCTGCACTGTCAAACCATTTTTCGTCGACTAATTCCACAAGCTTAAGACATCGCTTTAAATTATCAGGAGAAAAATATAGCTGTTTTTTTAGCTTAAGATGTTTAATTATGTTTTTTTCAATTTTTTCAAAAAAGTCACAGGGTATTGCAGAATAAGCTGAAATTTTATGTTTTATATACTGGCCAATATCCCATAGCCCTTTATTATTAAGATAAATTAATTCTTCACCATTATTTTCATCATATGCTTGTTTCATGATTTTAGGTAAATCCAACAAGATACGTAACACTGGATAATCCATATCACGGAAAACAGCATTCGCTGCTCTGCTAACATCAATTTTTAATTCTTCCAAATCATCGTTTGTATACACTTTCTTACCTTGTAAAGTAATTGTTTTACTACAAATCATCAGGTTCAATATTTTCATTTACTTCAATATGGGGTAATTTGAGAAAATCTCCTGAAGATCATTGATCCAGTATTACGCAGAGGCGAGTATTTTTCTCGGAGTTTTTTTCAGCAAACTTTTTGTTGATACTTTTCCCAGCATTTTGTCACTATCAATGAACTCCTCAGCCGATAAAAATTCATACTAGCCATAAAAATTAACATCTGTCCATGACACTGGCGGCAACCTTTTTATAAGTTTGCCAAGTTCTATATTACCTTGTGACTCGTTTTGCTGAAATAACCGTGTCAATATAAAAGCATTGTAATAGATAATAGCATTTGATAACAGTCTAGCCCCCTCATTCCATACGGTTATTTCTTTTTCATTTGAACCACGAAAAATAGCACAGTTAACTTTTGCTAGTTTCTCCAACAAGCAGCGAAGCAATAATATGTTTTACATTCTCGCGACTACCGCAAATAATCAACTTTATTCAATTGTCATTTGACCAATATTGAATTCAATAATAATCTAGTCCCCGCAACAACTTGGAGTTCTGTGTCGCCATCCAAGGGAATTCATCAAAGAACAACACAATCGATTTGTGCTAATATTCACTTATTAACTAATTTCAAAAGTGAACGTTACGCCAAAAGAAACGATGACTCATTTTGCGATAATGGTTCTGAGGCGTCTAAAGGTAGCCCCGAAAAAACGTCACTTCAACCATTGTCCTGTGTTATCCTGCAACCTGTGCAATGTTTCCAACTTGCAGGATGACACAATTAAGTGTATTAGGCCGATTCATGTAAAATACAATAAAAGGATTATTTGATTAGCTCCAGGTCAATCACAATTCACCCTAGAGCACTACCTTGTCCCAACCGATAGAGCTGAAAGAAGTGACCCCTGGTCGCACGTTCCGTACTTTGGTGCCTAGTAAAACCAGCTAAATTAATTTTCTTTGAATACTATCCAAAGAAATTTTCTGGTTTGATTAGAGTTTATTGAACAGAAATACGATCATGGAATTTTTTCTAGCATTTTGACGCAGCATGAAGAATTGATCGAAAAAATTATTCATCATCATAAATTTGCCACTAGGATTATTGCTAAAAAAACAAACTACCAGGCAAGTAATTAAACGACGGAGTATTCTACGCTAATAATAGTGAGTTTAAACAGGCATCACCAGATGAGCAAAATATTGCAGTCGCATGTAAGGTGCTGGTCCAAAATAATATTGTTCTGTGGAATTATTTATATCTATCGCAATTGCTGACAAACTGCCATAGCGATGAGTAACGCTTAGAAATGGTTAGCCTAATAAAAAATGGTTCAGTCATGACTTGGGGACATGTGAATTTGCATGGAGAGTTTGATTTTCGACGTCACGCGGCTAATGATAGTCCCTTTGATATGGAGAAAATATTATCATTGAAGCTGGCGTAGGCTAAAACGAATGAAACTTTTCTCCGAATATGTCAGTTGACCCTATATGTGATTTCCGCATTCTTCCGGTTTCACTTCCGTATTTCCGGATTACTTCTGCGTTCATTTCCGGTGTTATGCATTTGTCATATATCCTCAAAAATTATATGTTTGATATATGAATTGTGAATTATTGTCATATCAGCAACCATACTTGTGGCAAAGTGAATCTCTTCCATGGCTAAACTAGTCTTTCATCATTCAATGCCTTTCCAGGGTTCTCCGCTTAGCTTGGATAAAAAATCCCGAAATATAAGTTTGTAGGCTTCTTCAATCTGATATTGCTTTACTTGTTCAGATGATAGTAATGGCTTGATATCATTATTAAAGACAGGATTGTTTTGTTTTAGAAATAAATTCTTTTCAAACTCAGCACGTGATACCTGTATATTTTCATCTTTCATATAGTGATGAAAAATATCAATAATTTTTTGAATATCTAAAACAGGAACTTGGCGAGTCGCGTACCAAAAATCATATAAATCTCTTCCCTTTTTTCGTTGATACAAAGCACGTAGCTTAGTTGCTAATAATTCTTCTATGGAATAAGTTAAAATATTTACTTGTCCTTGAAACCATCTATTGTTTACAGAAAAAGTTTTGTTTAAATGTGGTTCTAAGTTATGGTGTTCACGAGTATTAATTTCGATTTTTACTTTACGGTTGATAATAGGTTCAATTTCTGTCTGAAATCGGTAGTTTAAGGTAAAACGACCTTGGTTTTGTTTCCAACTGGGCTTGCCGAGCCAAGAATCGAGGCATTCCCTAATCGCATCAACTGTTTTGCCAATTGGTCCTGCCTTTGCTTGTACAAAATCTAAGTCTTCACTGAAACGCCCTGCCTGTTCAAAAAATAATTTATGTAAAGCAGTACCACCACGAAATATCAAGCCTTCACTCACTAAAGGATTTTGGTACAACTCACATAATGCACGCGATAGTACAAGGTCGTGTTCGACTTGATCGAATCCACCCCAAGGTGCGACATTACGCCACGAGATAATTTCAGCTTGTGGGATCATAATTCATCTGGCTCCACTTGTTCATTGACTGCAATATGCCATCGTTGGTTATACTCAATAATGGGTTGATCGCTAGATACAACCAATAGTCGGCGTGATGTTTTTCGCTCTTTTAACTGCCTCTCTAACGGCAACAAATCAATCGGCAACTGTAGTGCATCTAGTAAATAACCTAAACGCTGAGCGGTCGTAATTTCTACTTCATCATTTTTCAATAATAATCCCAGTTTTTCACCATGCAATTGCTCTGCGAGTTCACATAATACAGTAGCAACATGATTAACTTGCCCTGCTACATTCATATAACGCACTAGATCAAATGCGGTCATTTCTGGTGTTGAAACCTGTATGGTTCCCGACATTGTTTTTTTTAATTGGTAAAAATCAGAGTTGATAGTGTTTTTATAGTTAAATTCAATCCTGACTTGTCCCATGGTGATATTTCGAGTGGGTTTATTAGTAATGACTTGGAAAACCATGGGTTGCTGATGGGCTGCGCCATGCAATGCAGCGGCTGTTAATAAACCAACATAATACTGTTGCTCAAGGTGTTCCATTAAGGCGTCAATAAACCAAGCCGCAGGCAATGCGCCAATGATACGATGTTCTGGCGGCACAATAATAAAGAAATCACCTCTTACGCGCTTTAAAGCGCCCTTCTTAGATAAGCGATAGGCTGCCAACTTAAATGCTTTATCACTGATTTGTAATGTTGCGATAGCTTCTTTTCGAGATAGCCAATACCGCCCATCCATTCTGAGATGGTCTAAATAAGACGATAAAGTGGTTATATCCTCTTTCATTATCAAATGGTATCAAAAAATGAGCCTTTTTGGAAATGAAAAGGCAAGCGCATATCAAGTTACATCATGGGCTTACACAAGCAGTTAATAACATTGCTATTTAATCAACCAAAAAATATTTATATTTTGTACGCAGTGTGTCCGAAATTGTATTTCTCAGTGGAATCTGACGCCTATTTGCTGCTGATTTTCTCAATTAACTCATCAAATTTTAGGGTTTTAATGTCAAGAGCAACTGCACATTGCAGAAAAAAGGCAAATTGAAACGTGCTGCGAAAAATTTTCTGTTTAATCGTTCCCTGGCTTTCGTTAGGCCCTAAGGTACGGAACGTGCGACCAGGGGCCACCATGAGATCTAAACAACTACTTCCAGCTCTTTACTAATCTCAGTCAAATGGCTGAAATCCATAACTCTATCCGTAAAATTTTTATTGTTAAGCGTCACACTTACAAGTGGCAATTGTTTTGTCAAATCCAGTGGAAATAAGCCATAGGGATTAAGGTGTGAATGAAATAAAATATTTAACGCACGATAGTCTTCCATCGTTAGCACACTTTGCCATTCTGGCTGGCCCAGGACTCCCGAGTCTGCGACCAAGTGCCATTTGGTTAACTTAGATTAGTTACTTCAGCAGGAATCTTTGATTATCCTCTAATTATTAAGACTACAATTGAAGCTTTGCCTTTTTAAATAGATCCCTCTTCTTGTGCCTGTGTTCGTTTTTTTGTGGTCATTTTTCATTGTAGTGAAAAATATTAAAGACGCATTGGCTGAAATTTAACTGGAAAGCAAATTAAATAAATTGCGCTTATTAAGATATGGTATTGAAACTAAGTAATAAAAATTCAAGAGATGAATAAGCTGAATTATTTTCTTACGACAGATCAAATGTTACATGGAATTCAAAGGATTGATAACTTGATAGCAGAAAATGTATCAAAAAAATTAAAAAATTTGACATTTTCCATAAAACTGTGAAGGAAGTATTTCATCACTACTTAAAACAGTGTGACGGCTATGAATTGCTTTACCTGTTTTCAAAAGAATAGTTGTGTTATGAACATTATTAATAGGTGTTACTTCTATGAACGTTATAGCCTTGTCGACTGAATTTAAAACGGTATTTATTTCAGTACTTCCATTGCTACCAACCATAAAACTTTTCTCTTTACTCACTATAAATTTAAATTTAAGCGGCTTATTTTGGTATTGAATACCATCTTCCGAAGAAGATTTAACAAATGAACAATCAAATGTTGTTATTCCGTAGCTAACAATAGGCGTTAGAAAAAGAAAGAAAATATAGATAAATCTCATGCATAATCCTCTAGTAAGCTCTTTAAAATATAGCACGAGATTTAAGGTTGTAGAGTTAGCGATCCCAGAATGCGCAGTATAAACATCAATAATAATTGACAAGCTTATATTTTAACTTATACTATAAGCTATGAACACGATAATTTGGTCACGCAAAGCGAGAAAGCAATTGCTTAAAATAGCCAAGAAAGAGGCTAGTGTGATCTATGATAAAGTGGGTGAGCTAGTTAACTTTCCACATTGCCAGCAAGTCAAAAAATTAGTCAATCACCCTCATGGCTATCGTTTACGAGTGGGTCACTATCGTGTGTTATTCAACTATGACGGCGATATCCAAGTTATCCAAATTGAGGAGGTGAAAAAACGTGATGAAAGCACTTACTAATATTCAAATTATCAAACAAGGTGATCGCCCTGCGTTTGTGGTTGTACCCTATCAAGATTGGTTAGAAATTACCGAGCAACAGCAGCCCGAACATTATATTCCACATGAA
Source organism: Legionellales bacterium (assembly GCA_026125385.1). Lineage (NCBI taxonomy): Bacteria > Pseudomonadati > Pseudomonadota > Gammaproteobacteria > Legionellales > Legionellales bacterium. Next base: position 351 of record JAHCLG010000054.1, on the reverse strand, counting down.
GTGGTAGGGTTACAATTAAAACACGGTATTTCATTAATTGCAGCATGGCGTCGCTATAAAAAAATCACGCAAACGGCTTTAGCAAAAAAAATAGGGGTTAGCCAACCGGCGCTTGCTCAAATCGAAAAAGCTGATAGCCAACCTAAAGAGCAAACCCTAAAAAAATTAGCCAAAGCATTAAATATCAGCGTTGAGCAATTGATTGATTAAGTATAAATTTTCGTCGCACCGCAGATTCAAATCATAAGTGCAAAGATTACCTCCGATAAGGTGAGTTACTGGTTGTAGAGTGAAAAGTTAAATGGCGGATTCAATATGCAACTTCACCTCGTTCATAACGCCCAAACGCAT
>JAHCLG010000053.1 GCA_026125385.1 Legionellales bacterium | reverse complement strand
TGGGTTGGCCTTGTGAACTTTGGGTGACTTGCAACCGCATGTGGCCGAGAAAGCTCGAATAGGGGATCGCAAATTGTTGATAGGTGTCACTATCGGCCATGGTGGCGCGAATTTCTGCTAAGGGTGTGGAGCCTAAATCAAATAATTGAACTTCCGCATCCAAGGGTTGGCCAATCGCCGAATAAACTTCGATATTACCCAACCCCAATGAAAACGCAGAAAATGGCGCAAATAACAAACTTGCTCCAATTAACTGAATCAGCTTACGCAATGTTGCTCCCCCTAGCCGCCAATTATGCCTTCCTCCTTGAAGTGTAGATGAGACATAATTTTTCAACAATAATGTCAATGTAACCCAGAAGTTTAAGCTTGTCTATAGTATTGAATTATTGAGTGTTCTCACAATTTATGCTGCTCTCTCTCACTTCACGCTGGTTAAGATTGCAAGTAATCGCGAAATAAAATTTCCGCAATTTGTACGGCATTAAGTGCTGCACCTTTGCGTATATTATCCGCGACTATCCATAAATTTAATCCCAACGGATGAGAAAGATCTTCACGAATTCGCCCCACATAAACCGGATCTTGACCACTGGCATGTTTGACTGGAGTTGGGTATTGGAGTTTCTGCGGATCATCTACCACTTTCACACCAGGCGCTTGTTTGAGTAAACGTTTAACTTCTGGCACCGTTAATTTATGTTGAGTTTCAATATTCACCGCTTCGGAATGCCCATAAAAAACAGGAACTCGCACGCAAGTGGGATTCACTTGAATGCTATCATCACCCAAAATTTTACGAGTTTCCCATATCATTTTCATTTCTTCACGAGTGTAGCCATTTTCTTGGAATTCATCGATATGGGGGATAAGATTAAAGGCAATTTGTGTGGGAAAAAATTCGGGCTTAATGCTACGACCATTTAATAACTCAACGGTTTGGTGTGCCAACTCTTGAATGGCTTGGCGACCAGCACCGGAAACCGCTTGATAAGTTGCCACATTAATGCGAGTGATCTGGGCTTTATCGTGCAAGGGTTTGAGAACAGTAAGTAATTGCAGAGTCGAGCAATTGGGGTTTGCGATAATATTGCGCTTAGAAAACTCACCAATTTTCGGTGCATTCACTTCAGGAATTATTAAAGGAACATCAGCATCATAACGAAACTGCGAGGTATTATCGATACATACGCATCCCAATTGGCTCGCTTTAGGAATGTATTTTTCCGATACTTTACCCCCAGCGGAAAATAAGGCGATTTTTACTTTAGAAAAATCAAAATTCTCCGTATCTTCAACCCGAATCGATTTACCACCAAACCTCACTGTAGAACCGGCTGAGCGAGCACTGGCTAACGCATAAAGTTGATTCACCGGAAAATTCCGTTCTGCCAAAATATCGAGCATGACCTCACCCACCGCCCCAGTTGCACCCACCACGGCAACATCTACTGCCTGTTTCATCGTTTACCCTTACTTGTGTAAATTAAGTTGTTTTAACCTAATTTTAGTATATACGCAATGAAGCGCCGGGTAAAATTGACATCGCACGTATAATTTCTTAGAATTGCGTCTGATTTAAAAATATAAAGAAGTAAATTAGCATGTTATCGAAAAAACCCACTTCTAAAGAAGTTTTAGAAAAATTTACCAACAAGCTTAACACCATATATTCTCTTGCTGATAACTTATCAAAATTCTCTCCAAATGAGTTTCCAAGCACAAGTTCATCAAGTTCATCTTCGTCTGCAAACACTCAAAATCAGGTGAGTAATTTTGATTTTAAAGAAAATGTTAATCAGCTCTATGACGAAATCTCAACCCTATTTGATTTAATAAATGATTATCCAGATACTTTACAAAATAAATTTGTAGTTGAATTAACAAAAATAAACACGAAAGTTGAGAAAACCCCTAAAAATAATAAAACCGAAAAGTGGCATGCCAGCATCATATTATTACTAAATATTTATTTTTTAACCGAAATAAATGAAAAAAATACCCAAGGTTCTGAATGTATAAATCTGGGAATTGCTGAAGCTGAAAAGTGTTTAACTCTTATTAAAAATCAGTATCCATCGAATGATGATGAGCGTGATCAAAACCAAAATGGTTTACCTAACAGTATTACATCTTCATCTTCATCTTCATCTTCATCTTCATCTTCATCTTCAATCCTAGACGAGCAAAATCAATTTGATAATAAAAAATATGCGGACGTAGAATGGAATCACTATCGTTTAGATCTCGCCATAGAAATCTTGCGTACTGCTAAAAGAATATGTGAAGATAATAGTATCATTACTTACTTTCTTGGCCTGCGTTATTTGACAAAAGATAATAATGAATTGGCTCTTAATGAGTTTTTTATTGCTTATAAGCAAGGTCTTATTTGTGCTGCAGCCACAATTGGCAGTGTTAACAAAAGACTAGATCCAAATAAACCATCATGCTTTTTACCTTTTTATGAAGTAACTGCCAAGCGTTACGTTCGGTATTCTGATAAACTAGGTCAATATCATTTTTTACAGGCTAAAAATTCAGATGATAACCCTGCTAACTCTGATAAAACACAGTTACTAGTGACAGCGAGTAATTATTTTAATGAGGCAATTTCCAAGGGTTATATTATTGCCAATTATCACTTAGCGTTAACATTATATTATCAAAATAAAGCTGATTTTAATTCAGGCAATTATTATGAAAATATCGCAAAAATACTCGACTACGCGAAAAAAGCTGCTGAAGCACACATTGTGGAAGCTCAATATTTTATTGGTGTATTGGCGTTAGAAGATTTAGAACGACATAATCGTCAAGTACCGAACCCACAATTAACACAATCACATACTCATTTTACTCTTTTTCGTGGATACCAAACAATTCCGGCTGATCCCATTGCCGTTATTCGTCAACGATTACTGGATAATGGCAAATTTTGGTCTGCGATAGCGGCTAGAAAAGGTAAAATCCAAGCGCATAAAATTTATGCCGAACTCAATCGAATAACTTCACCCCAAACTGCTCTGCTTCATGATAGACTTTATGAAGTGATGTTAGCTACAAGCAATCTTCCCAACCAAACGCCAAGAAATGTGCTACCTTGTGAGATCGCTCCCACTTGTTTAGCAAATACCAACAACACACTGAAGGCATTAAATTATCATGTTCCAGATCTAAACCCTGCTGATAAATTAGTCGAAGAATCGGCGATTCGATATATTGTAGGAACTGCGTTAGAAAATAATCAGGTTTATAATAGTTTAGTTCAAGTGTCTTGCAGTCAGGAATCGATACAATATTACTTAGAACAATTAATAAATGGACTTGCCCTGCCTCCACGAATTAATATGGGTTCTCTATGGCAAAAATTTGAACCGCTTAGTAATGGTATACTGTTTTATTTGTGTGATTTTTTTCAAAACTATTGGGTGTCAAAAAACTTTGTTATTCCAATTTTATGTCTCTGGAACCTGCATTCCTTTAATAGTAATCAACGCAATGAGGTTCTAAATACTTTTCCCATAACTACAGCAATCCAATCACGCCTATCTGATGAACAGCATTTCTTCTTAAATTTGTGCATTCATGCGGTCTATGAAAGTAATTCTTCTCTATTAGAGTTTTTAAAAATTCTTATGCCAAAATTATACGATGAACAGCTCGAATGCAGCTATTCGAATGATCGCATATTGAAAACGTATATAGACAACTATTTACCCCACTGGCGATTCCTCACGTACCTCGCGATTACGCACATCCAACCTTGCAATCTTACTTCAGGACATAAACCAGTTTGGCAGAGTTTTTTAAGTATTTTTCAATCGGGCTCAGATGAACTGCATCCCATGCTTGAATATTTACTCAAAAGACTCAAAGAAAGTATGACCCACCAGGAAATCGATGCGTTAACTGCTCATATAGAATATACCAACAAAGTTGGATTAGAGAATATACCCACGCATTTGCGAATTCCTCGCTATCTTTCTCAGCCCACCGCTCCAACAGTGAATAATAATTCGTCCTCGACTTCATCTTCGTCTTCATCTTCGTCTTCTAGCTCTGCTCATTCGGCATCTTCAGAAAATAGTTCAAGCGTTGTTACCAACGCAAATGTGTTTGATTTGGTTATTCAGCGATTGCTAGCTAAAAAAGACACCGCCAGAGAAGAACCTTTTTATACAGTTTTTTATTTAATCGTGATGGATATGCCAAATTTAGCGAGTAATCATCACAATCCGAATTTAACCACAGAGCAAGATAATAATTTAAAAATAACACAAAAATTAATAATTAAAAATAAAGCTCTTATACTAGACTTAGGAAAATCACTTATCCCTTTTGTTGTACAGGGCACTAATACTCAGAAGCAATTGCAATACCATTATATAAAGCAATTTATTAGTAACCTTGAAAATAAGAATACTGTAGTACACAGAATTTTTCATACACCACGGGATGGACTGTTTGGTGGCAGTGATTCTGTAAAATCATTTTTAAAAGCTGTAGGTGCAGTGGTTACAATCTTTGATTTAGAAAAGCAAATTCCTGCAACAAACAATACTAGTATAATTAATAGCAGTAGCAGTAGCAGTAGCAGTAGCAGTAGCAGTAGCAGTAGCAATTATAACAATAATACTTATAATTGGAATTCTATTTTCAACAACTCACCAACAGACAATACACCACAAGATGAAGGAACTGAAATGCAACCCCTCAATACTAAACAAACAAAACAAAACAATTAAGAACAGTTAAACTCACTACATAAATGTAGTGGTTAAAGATTCAATGATAAATTAACAATGTATCGGTTTGATTTTTCTGTGCGATAAAGGAACGATATGACTAAATATAGAGTTTAATTTCTCAAATCCTCGGCGTCTTGAGTGCTACTTCCGCATTTTGCGCGCGATGCAGTAAAAAATGATCCATTAAGACTAATGCTAACATTGCTTCGGCTATTGGCGTTGCCCGAATGCCCACACACGGATCATGACGACCTTTGGTAACAATGTCGGTGGCATTCCCATCGATATCAATGGTTTTCGCGGGTTTTAAAATACTGGAAGTGGGTTTTAGGGCGAGGCTCACGCGAATGGTTTGTCCACTGGAAATGCCGGCTAAAATTCCGCCTGCATGATTACTCAAAAATCCTTGCGGTGTCATTTCATCGCGAAATTCGCTGCCTTTAGCCGTGATCGCATCCCAACCATCACCAATTTCCACGGCTTTTACTGCATTAATCGACATCATCGCACTAGCAATATCCGCATCTAGCTTTGCAAACACTGGCGCGCCCAATCCGGGTGGAACGTTTAGGGCTTCCACATAAACTTTTGCTCCAATCGAATCACCTTCACGACGCAACTGGGTAATTAAATTTTCTAATTCCGAAATTTTATTGTCATCGCCACAAAAAAATGGATTATGATTAACGCTTTCCCAGTTTTTTACGGGGCACAGAATTTCGCCCATTTGTACTAGCGCACCGCGAATAACAATATTTTTTTGTTTTAAAAATAATTTTGCAATTGCACCTGCGGCAACACGTGCCACCGTTTCACGCGCAGAAGCACGTCCGCCCCCGCGATAATCGCGGATCCCATATTTTTGTTGATACACATAATCGCCATGACCTGGGCGAAATTTTGATTGAATGTCTTCATAATCACTCGAACGTTGATCGGTATTTTTAATCATTAGGGCAATCGGCGTTCCTGTGCTTTGATGATTAAAAACACCCGATAAAATTTCCACACTATCATTTTCTCGTCGTTGCGTAGTATAGCGTGAGGTGCCAGGTTTTCGCCTATCTAATTCTAATTGAATTTCAGCTTCATCCAGTGCAATACCGGGTGGCACGCCATCGATAATCACGCCCAGCGCTTGTCCATGACTTTCCCCAAACGTTGTTATTTTTACGATATGCCCAAAACTATTGCCACTCATGCTGAAAATCCTGCTTGAATTAAATCCTGTCGAGTTAATAAAAATACGCCCTCGCCGCCGCGCTCGAACTCGAGCCAAATAAAGGGTAATTGCGGAAAATACTGTTCTAAAGCGTATTGAGAATTCCCCACTTCAACAATTAAAATTCCCTGATCACTTAAATAATGGGCGGCTTGTTGAATAATCGGGATCGCAAATTGCAAGCCATCGATTCCAGCCGCTAATCCCAGGCGCGGTTCGTGATGATATTCTTCTGGCATGCTATTGATATCGTCTTGATCCACATACGGAGGATTACTAATAATAATATCAAATTTTTGTGAAGGTAAATTTTGGAATAAATCGGATTGGATAAAAGTAACTCGCTCGCTCAAATTTAATTGTTGAGAATTGCGCTCTGCGATGGCTAAGGCTTGGGAAGAAATATCAACGCCCACTACGCTCGCATTCATACAATAAAACGCGCACGCTAAGGCAATGCAACCACTGCCTGTTCCAATATCTAAAATGTGATGAATATTTTCATAGGCAATCCAGGGATGAAATCGTGTTTCAATTAATTCAGCGATTGGCGATCGTGGAATTAATACCTGTTCATCCACATAAAATTCCAATCCAGCAAAATTAGCGCGATGAGTTAAATACGCGCTGGGAATGCGTTGATTGACCCGTAATAAAATACACTCAATTAATTGTTGTTTTTGTGGTGGGCTTATTGTATTTTTTAAAATACTCTCATCACAATCCATCGGTAATTTTAAGACTGACAATAAAATCGCAACCGCCTCATCCCACGCATTATCCGTTCCATGACCGAAAAATAACTTATTTTCAGTAAACAGGTTTTCCATCCAAGTTAATATTTCTTGGACGCTAGCTAATGTTTGCAATGATGTATTTAAATTTTCTCGCTCTAACACTGACAATATAACTCCTAAATGTTATGCTTGATAATATAGCCTGGAACGGAGCGCAAGCTGTAGCCTGGAACGTAGCGCAGCGGAGATCCAGGATCGGAGCATTAAAAAAACTCTGATCCTGGATCTCCGCTGCGCGACGTTCCCGGCGACGGCC
>JAHCLG010000052.1 GCA_026125385.1 Legionellales bacterium | reverse complement strand
ATATGCAGCGGAATAGGAATAATATATTTGGGTAACGAGCGCGTGCGATAAAATAAAGCTAATTCTTCTGCAAGATAGTGACCCATCATCGTGGCCATCGCCAAACGTTCTTGAAATTTTAATTGGGTAATAAAAAAATTAATGGGGGCTTCATAATGCCATAATGTTTGGCACGACTGAAAAAGAGGGGGATTTTTTAAACATTGTCCACAGAGTTTTTCTTCATCAAACACCGGCAATGCTTCCCCGCAACGTTCACACGCCAGAGCAACCCAGGGTAAATCGGCTTTACAATCATGGCATAAATAATCGTTCGGACAGGAGATTAATCCACACAACAAACAATATTGAGGAAAAAGTCTGGCCAACGCCCTTTTCACACATTTTATAGTTGACAGAATGGAGCGGCGTTCTATTATAGGCATAATTCAACTCTTGTTTAAGGATAATAATATGTCATTTGCAGTTAGTGGACTTAAATCAGTTAAATCGCGTTTAGATTTTTCCTCGATTCATCCAGCGATTCGTTATGTTAGCTTAGTGATGCTAGGAATCCTTGCCATTGCATTAGGTGCGCATTTAACCATTCCTCTTTTTCCTGTTCCCATCACCTTGCAAACATTTTTTGTCTTGCTCATTGCGATGACCTATGGCTGGCGTTTGGCAACCGTAACGATTGCTGCGTACTTAGCACTAGGGTTATTGAATATTCCAGTGTTTGCTCAAGGCTTTTTTTCACCAAGCGGCGGGTATTTAATAGGATTTTTAATGGCAGGTATTGTGGTGGGGTTTTTGACAGAACGCGGTTGCGCTCGCAATATTATCACGGCATTTTCTATGGCATTATTAGGTAGTGCGTTAATTTATGCTTGTGGTCTTCCTGTCCTCGCTTGGTATTTAGGGAGTTTTCAGCAGGCAATTATCATGGGCTTAGTGCCATTTCTAGCAATCGATTTTTTAAAAATGCTGGTATTAGCGTTTGTTGTTCCGTATTTTTGGCATGAATAAACTTAAGCACTTTTTTTCTCGCTATTTTCACCAAAACGCGGTGCCTCAAGCCGCGTTTTTAGTTGAAGAAATTGGTCGTCGCTTGAGTGAACGCATCGGAATATTACAATTTACTCCACGACGAATTCTCGATTTAACCGTGAATAGTCCCACGCTCACCCAAACCTTAATCACGCATTACCCCTCGGCTACACTCTATGGACTCACGTCTAGTCCAAAACACTCGCTCATTCGTTTGCAAGCATCTCCACGGCAGTTACCGTTTGCCAGTCAGTCAATTGATTTAATCTTGGCGAATTTATTATTATTTTCCGCTGAGCATTTAGCGGCAATGATGATCGAATGGCGACGCCTATTAACGTCCAATGGGGTGATATTATTTGCAACCTATGGAATTGATTCACTAAAAGAATTTCGCCAAGTGGCTAACGCGGATCAGACTATAACTTTTTCGCAGAATTTATTAGACATGCATGATATTGGCGATGCGATGTTACAAGCAGGATTTAACGATCCAGTGATGGATATGGAAATGATCACTTTACAGTATCCCGATAAAAATCAATTATGCGAAGAAATCAGCCGACTTAATCTTCGTGGCTTTAACCCCTCACCTGAATGTTTTCTGGAGTATCCAACTTTAGGAGAAAATAATCATTTATTTCCCGCTAGTTTTGAAATTATTTATGGCCATGCTTGGGGACTCAAACAACGTCGACAAAATGGCGAGACGCGAATTCCTGTAGATAATTTATTGACAAATTTTCGGCGTCAGTAATTTAGAACCTGTTCAAAGTTCCCAAGCTTGAGTCATAAAGTGTCGATTTTTGAGCACGGCAGCGCAGTTTACACGTCAGTAAATGAGCACCGGAGCACAGAAAATCGGCAGTTTATGACCAAGATTGGAGACTTTGAATAGGCGCTAAGAACTTATGCGCGAAGGCGAGGCAGAGGTTCGATTCGCACAAGCCTGTTGAAAAGCCGCACGCGCATGTTGCCCGCATTTTCCGCATTGTTGTGCTACACCTAATTGCTTACACACCTCGCGCAGCGAGCACACACCATTTCGCACGGCTTGTTCAATGTGTTTTTCGGTAACGTTGCGGCATAGGCAAATGTACATGGCAAAAACCTTGAATGAGAATGATTCGTATTAACTATAAGCCTAGGCTAAATGAGAATCATTGTCAATAAGCTTGAGAGCAAGCACGCACTTTCTCCATTGAAAAAGCACTTAATGAGTTGACAAAGCAGGAAATTTTAAGCGACACTGCGCCTCTACATTTCATTATCATTAAACCCTGGAGAATAATATGAGCGTATTAGTTGGTCGTAAAGCCCCGGATTTCACTGCCCCAGCCGTGTTAGGCGATGGCAAAATTGTCGATGCTTATCATTTTGCAGAAGCTACCAAAAATAAATATGCGGTAGTGTTTTTCTATCCGTTAGATTTTACTTTTGTGTGTCCTTCAGAATTAATTGCATTGGATCATCGTATCGAAGATTTTAAACAACGTAATGTGGAAGTCGTGGGTGTTTCAATCGATTCTCATTTTACTCATAATGCTTGGCGCAACACCCCCATTCAACAAGGTGGCATTGGCCCCGTAAAATACACATTGGTCGCCGATATTCATCATGGTATTGCCCGCGCTTATGGTGTTGAACATCCCGAAGCGGGAGTGGCATTGCGTGGTGCGTTTATTATCGATCGTCAAGGTATGGTGCGTTCACAAATCGTCAACGATTTACCACTAGGACGTGAAATGGGTGAGATCTTACGCGTCGTGGATGCGTTACAATTCCATGAAGAACATGGGGAAGTGTGTCCTGCTAATTGGCAAAAAGGTCAAGCGGGCATGAAAGCTAATCCACAAGGTGTTGCGGAATATTTAGCGTCCAATGCCGAAAAATTATAAATGCAACACGAAGGATGTTGAGGTGAGACGCTAAGTTAACGCACTGAAAGCGAATTGATAACTGAGTAGCTTTCGCTCGGCATTACAACCTAACATTCACGCGTGGAGAATATAAAAAGGCTGGGAATTATTCCGGCCTTTTTTATGATCAAAAATTATAGGGAGATAACGATAATGCGAATTATTTTTTCATTGAGTTTAGGGGCAATGACATTTTTTTATTTACCCGTCATGGCGGGAAATCAACGTGCCAATTTAGACTATTTACATCAGCAATTAGCACCCACTTCTTCTATAGCGAATGATTATTATCTAGCAAAATATTTAAAATTTTCCGGCAATTTAAATATCGATTTAGGATTAGCGAATACACTTAAAATGGATCCTTGGACAGGAAAAAATGATCCTGCGGGAATATTTTTCCCTATCAACTCCACACCGTCTGGCGCTAAAAATAAAATTAATTTGGCTAATTCGTGGTTTGATGTCGATGTATTTCCTAGCCATTGGTTAATGGGGCATGTAGAAATTGCTGGAAATAATTCAAACTACACAGCGAATTCTCTGGCGAGCGCTAATCATACGTGGGATATTAACTTTTTGCGCTTAAATGAAGCTTATGCCACCGTAGGCGATTTGCGCTGGTCGCCTTTTTATGTCACCGTAGGACGTAAATATATTAATTTTGGACATTATGAAGATCCTCATACGGTGTTGAATAGTTTAACCCAAGATTTAACTGAAATTAATGCGACTGAAATTGAAGCAGGATATTTACAACCCCAAGGATTTTATTTGGATGGCTATGCATTTCGTGGATTATTAAAACGTTCGAATGGCGCAACCTCTAAAAATGTCGGAGTCGATGCCGGTTATGAATGGCAAGATGATAATAATCACAATGGTTATAATCTTGGGATCAGTTGGATTTATAATATGGCGGATGTGTTAGCGGTTTATCCGATTGTCGTATTTAATCATAGCACGGTAGTCGCCAATACTGTCACCAATGCCTTGCGAACCTTTAATAGTACGGTGGATGGAGTGGCCGTAGGATTAAACGGTCAATGGCAAGATTACGATGCTAAAATTGAATGGGTGAGCGCGCTTTGTCCTTTTTCAGTGAATGATGTCACATTTCAGGGGCACGGTGCAAAACCGAGTGCGGGATTATTAAGCGTGGGTTATCAATTTCAAGCCATGCAATTATCGCAACATGTGGGAATTGGCTATCAACTATCCCGTCAAGCCTCAAGTTTAGGATTGCCACGACAACGTTATTTAATGGATTGGAAAATTCAAGTATTACCCCAGGCGGATCTCATTATGACCTACGCGCGAGATAAAAATTATTCGCTCGGCGATGGTGGGACGAGTAAGTCGTCACAGGCATTCATTACGCGCTTGAGTATTCATTTCTAATAAAAAAGCCCGCAAAAGCGGGCTTTTTTAGATCAATAATGATAATTAGATGGCGTGAATTTTTTCGTTGTTAATTTCACTGGGCAATTTTTCAGAAGCCACAGAAGCTACAGAAGCAACCATATAGCCTACTTCATCCAATTGATCAAAATTGATGATGACTTCGCCTTGTTCGTTTAAATTAAAAATGCTTGCTACATTCATATCATTTTCCTTTTTTCAATTTAGGGAAGTTTGATTATATAGTAAATTTTTTTAAGGATCTAATGATATATTTTGTACAATTTTTTAAATTAACAGAGATTATTTTCGCTTGAATTTTCGGCTTTGCTACTGAGTATGGATTTTTGTTCGCGAGAAATTTTTTGTAAAATCAAGGAGGGTACAGCATAATAGTCGCTGGATAATACTAAACTGAGAAATTTTTCATCAATTTCCAGAAGAAAATGATAATTTAATAAAGGCTCGATCCAGGTTAAACAGGTGTTAATATCAATCGCGGAAGCCGTAGTTTGATTATAACTTAAACATAATTGTTCTAAACTCAGCGCTTTATCCGCTAACAATAATAATTGACGTTGTGGTTCCTGTAATACGGTTATTTGTTGTTGAGCAATAGCGCGAGTGTCAATAACAATTAACGCGGTTTTTTTATCGATATAAAATAAACTGCTATCAGTGTGATGCTTTTGCCATAACTCTAGGGCGTGTTGAAATTCGCTGAGAATAGATTTATCAAGTGAGTAATTAACAGCATCTGCATCAAAATAATAGGCGAATTGATTTAAACTCTCTTGATTAGCAAAGGGAAATAAATAGTGATAAGCCATCACCGGACGCAATTGAGTAAATCCTAATGCTAGCGGGTTTTCAAAATTGGGACTAAAACGATCAATGCGTAGTTGTGCGGTGCGCAGGGGAGGTTGTAAGTGAGTTAAATAGGGAATAAATGCCGTCATCTCCTGATAATCTTGATTTGTTTCTTGCGGAAATCCCCACAGGATATTCCATAAAATACTTATGCCTATTTCTTTTGACCATTTTAATAATTGAATATTTTGATATGCGCTCACACCTTTTCTCATTAATTTTAAAATAGCGGTCGATAAACTTTCAATGCCTGGTTGTAATTTTTTAATTCCCGCCTGCTTTAATAAAAGCAAACGATCTTTCGATAGATTAGCTTTGATTTCATAAAATAATTCAATATTTAATTTGCGTTCAATTAATTGTGGAATAAAATCGTGAAAATATTTCATATCCATAATATTGTCGACGGCATATAAATGACTATTGGGGTATTGCTGCATTAAAGTTTCAATTTCATCAATTGCTCGTTCAGCCAATTTGCTGCGAAAATTCATGGTGCTACCATTTAACCCACAAAATGTGCAATGTTGTTTTTCTCCCCACCAACAACCCCGTGAGCTTTCAAATAAAATATCAATCGGAAATTGATTATCTAATTTTAATTGGCGGATTTGATTAAAATAATCCTGATAATCGGGATAGGGTAATTCATCTAATTGCAGTGTAGAGGGAGTGTTAGTGACTGTTAGCGAGAAAGTTTGCTGACGATGCAGTTTTGTGTAAACACCAGGACTGATAAACGGTTGATTAGAATGTAAGTAATGTTGAATTAATTTTACGATAATAGCATCGCATTCTCCAGAAACTACCGCATCCACAAAGGGAAAATGTTGTAAAGTGGCTAAACCCATCGCCCCTTCGCAATTAGCGCCGCCAAAGATAATAACCGTTTCTGGTGCGGTTTTTTTTAGGCGTTTTGCTAACACTAAGCTTGCTAAATGTTGTTGAAAGACACTGGTAAAACCAACAATTCTTGGTTGCTGAGCTACTATTTTTTCTAAACACTCATCGATAAAATAGGTTGCTTCACGTTGCAGCGTTGCATAACGCCTAAAGCAATTGTCGAGTAAATGAGAAACAGTAGATGGGGGGAGAGTATGGCTTAATTGCTCTAAATAAGTATTAGATTCTCCATACAACGCTTCAGTAAATATCCACTCGCCAATTAAACTGGTGTAGCCAATTTTTTCGGCAGTGAGATCGGCAAGTTGGCGCACATAAGCGATGTCTTCATAATCTGACCACGAAATTTTTTCAGCATAATTAAGATTAAAATTCAACGTATGACAAGCAATCTGTGCTCGCGTTAAATGAGCTTGTATTAAACCGAGTGCAATCGAGGCATGACGAATGGGGGCAAAGGGCATGTTAACGAATAATACCGAAGTGTCAGAAGAGGGTTGCGTTTGTGCAGAACGTGCTGGGAAATTTTTGCGGTGAGTGTTGTTTATCGGCATGCCTCCTCCGCTGCGGATGTGCTCGATTATGTTTTCCAGACATTTTACTGTAAATTACCACAAAAGGAAACTCAGTCGCGACAAAAGTTATACTCGGCATTTGGAGTGGTGCATTTTGTTACAATTTTCGTAAACTGAATAAAATTTTGAACAGTTGTGTGTTATTTTTTCCATTTATCACTATCCAAAATAGATATGTTATAGGTGAAGCAGAATCAATTTTCTTTAAAATTGGCATGGTGAAGTAATTTTCAGCGGATTACTACTTTCACTTTACGGTCGGAAGTTTTAGAATGAACACCTTAACAACCTATTCGTCTAAGCCCCATTATTGCCGAATTTAGGTTTGTGGATAGAGACGATGTCAGAATCGTGTTTGACTGTTAGAGGCTGTTGCAAATTTTTGAGTTGAGATCAGACAAGGTTGATGGTTGAACACCGCAGCACAAAAAATAATCAATGTGGACAAAAATCAGCCGTTAATGGCCAACATTGGAGATTTTAAACGCGCTCTTAAAACTCGGCGGGCTTGATAAATATGACTCCTAATCTAAATGACTTACAAGAATTGCTCGAAGGCAATCTCCCCAAGCTTGATTTAAGTCAATATTCCTATTTGCCCAGTATCAAATACCGCGATAAAATTACTAAGCTCTGTAAAACGGATTTATTAAAAGATATCGATAATTACACGGCCTGCCTCATTCTTAACAATAATCAGAAACTATTACTTTCGAATAATGTCAACGCGTCGACGCCTTATATGATTTATGGGTTACATCGCGGTGACATGTATTGGTGGAAAGATAGTTATCAAATCGGCATTGATCACGATTTTCCAAGCCAAGTACCCGCTGATAATATTCAGCAACTCGTGCGTTCCTATTTGCAAAATCGTTATGGTGTTTATCATACCTATCGAGTCATCCGGCTGAGTTTCGATGTTGTGTTACTCTTTGCGTGTATTTTAAATTCGCCACCAGAACGTCCCGAACTCATTTATGATAAAACCATCGATAATTTAGAAGAATTTACCGTATATTTTTTTGATAACATGATAGAAGAATGCATTCACGAACTGCCCATGCTCAAATTAACGCGGTTTGCCACCGATGTAGATTATCGTAAACGATTTATTAAAGATCGCCATCAAAGTGCGGCACATACCCTATCGCCGCGGGAAG
>JAHCLG010000051.1 GCA_026125385.1 Legionellales bacterium | reverse complement strand
ATCTGTTCCAGGCTACAGGTTTTAAACAGCGGTTATTTCGACTTCGGTGACACCGCGTCCCACCATGCCTAAGCGGCGGGCGGCGCCATAGGAGAGATCTAAAATTCGACCATGTACGTAAGGTCCACGATCATTAACTTTGACGACAATCGATTTGCCATTACGCACATTTTTCACTTTGACTAAGGTATCCAACGGAATACTGCGACTTGCGGCAGTGTATTGATACATGTTAAAGCGTTCACCGCTCGCTGTTTTTTTATGGTTAAATTTTGGCCCATACCACGATGCCAAACCATGTTGATGAATAGGACGATAAGCCGCAAATGCTAAGCTAACAAAAAATAATATATTGAATAATAGTATGATTTTACCGTTTTTTATCATATCGTTCTCTCTTCTCTCTGTTACAACACCGTAATATTCGCGAAATTTTCCCTGAATTGCAAGTTTTTAGGGGAAATACTTGGCATGCGGAGAAAGCTGATCGGAGATAATTTCGCTACCGTGGTGTGCTATAGTTAACAAAATAGTGTTTCAAGGAAGCCAAAATGAACATTCGATCGCTGATTGCCTTTATTTTTTTATGCGCGTTATCTTCCGTATTTGCCGATGCAGTCAGTACGCTAAAATTGCCGCCAGGCTGGGTGATGACTCAACAAAATAATAACGATCGTATTCGTCATATGACGTTTGCACCAAACCCTAATCCTGAAAAATTAAGTCTCAATATTATCAACGTGTTAAAACCTACTCCTGATGCGTTTAATGCATTTATCGAAAATTCTAAAAAGGCGCATCATGATAGCTGTCAGATTAAAGATTTGAACATGGTAATTAAATCCATTACACAACCGCAGAAAATGTTTTACATGAGTTGCCGTTCGCCACAACGTGACAGTATTATTCTTAACATCGATGCCGATGCTAAAAACATGTATGTGTATATTTATTCTGTCGCCGATAAAAAATTTTCCAAGGAAAATTTGAAACATGCCGCAGAATTATTAAATACCGTGCGTGTCTGTGACACGACTAAAGACGATCCCACAAGTTCAAAATGTTTACCATAACGTAAAATAATAGGGCTTGAACGAAGTTCAAGCCCTATTATTTTATTGAGGTTAAACTTTTAAATTGTGGATTTTGCATATAAGCATCGATAATTTCTTCGACAAGTTCATCAATCACACTTAATCTTTCCCGATCATCAATTAAACCTTTATCTGCCTTAATCGCATTGAGACGATCTTCAACCAGTTTAGTGATGGTGCCATTGGGAAATAACACAGCTAAGATACGCCGAGCTTCGGCAGGACCTAAGCGTTTATAAAGCTGATTACGAATATTAACGTCTTCCACCGTGGTGCTAAATGCCCATAGTTCTACGGGACCTAAGGTTAACGTGAGTAATTGAGTATTCATGCCATGCTTGGTGGAAAATTGCGCGAGAAAAGTTCCACCGCGCTGTCCAGGGCCGTGAACAAATTTACGCAAGCCCAGTTTTGCCGTTTCACTTAATCCAAATACTTCCGCCGTTTTATTAATAGCCTGCGAAGGACCTGCATCCATAATAAAAATTGACGTTGCAAACTCGATCATCAATGAATCAAAATCATCGAGTGATTGCGATAATAATGCAACTTGTACGCGCCATTTACGGCCTTCCCGCATATCCACAATCACTTGATCACGCACGGCTTTCGCTTTGGCCGTGCGATGGAATTCATCATAAACAATGCGTTTTTGATCTTCACGTAATTCAGCAATGCGCGTGCGATGAAAATCTTGATACATTTCTGGCATATCGTGAACAGCTTCTTCCGTCAGATAAAAATTTCGTCCTAGCACATAACGCCCTAACATATACATTACCGCGGTTTGACGATCGGCGGCATCTCCACCACTTTTAGCGACTTCGTCTAAATCGAGTGAAATGACTCGAGCATCGCCTAAATCAAAACTGGTGATGCGTGATAAAATAGGATATTCGCGCACAGCGCTGGAAATCATCCGGCTAAAAGCGGTGATAATGGGTTCGCCGGTGGGCGCAATAATTTGCCCGTAGAGATCTTCGACGGCTTGCGTGCGACACATCGACACCACATCGCTTAATTGCGGTACTGCGTAACGTTGCGCGAGCATTGCTTCATGACTAAACCCTGCTAAAAATAGCGCATCCGTCACTTCCCACCACGTCGTTCGTTGATCTTGGACGAAACCAATTTCATCTAAAATGCCATCCACTAAAGGTTCCATGCCGGCGGTATAAATCGAGGGATTTGCGCCATCGGCTGCGGCTTTATAAAGTTCATCAACCACGAGACCCGACATATCGGGAATACCATCATACGTGCGTTCCGCACCGAGTGGCGTGGCCAATAAGGTTAAAAAATTCACTAAAAACGCGCGCTCTTGAGGAGTAGGAAAACGCATCCCTAATTGGGTATCGAAAGGATTAATCGCATAATCTGGCGTCATCCGTAAACGATGATAAGCCACATAGTGACGTTGCTCTGCGGGTAATGCTTCGCGTAATAATGAAATTAAACCACTGCTGGATGGCCCAATATCGATAATAGCGATACGCGGTAAACGTTTAATTCCTGCTGCTAAACATAATGCTAAATTCAACGCGTTGGATAAGACCGATTTACCCGAACCTGGGCGTGCGTAAACTAAATCGATCCAAGTGGTTTGCTGGCGTGAACCGGGTTGATAGGGCCAGGGTTTACCATCCGGTGAACGCAACAAGAGAGCGCCGTGATCCCAAGGTGAGGCGGGTCGGGTGATAGGCAACATGCTAATCACATCTGAAAGTGGCGCAATGGAAGGTGTTGCCACACTTTCACTCGAGATACCCAACATCGACGACACGGCACCCGCAAACGGATCACCGGAAATTTCGGATACCTCACACGAACCCCAACCTTCAATGGCTTTGGCTAATTGCGCCGTGCGCGTGCGTAACGTGCGTAAATCACCTTCGTCTGCCCAGGTTGCTGTAGCTACGCGTAATTTGACAATCGCATCATCGCTATTCACTTTAATATAACGCAATAAATTAGTGGCATCACTGATCAAACGATTATAGGGAGACGTCCAACTTAAAGTGGCAGCTAAAAATGATTTAAAGCGTAACGAAGTGACGCCATCGCTATCAATTAAAAATGAAATTCTCCAAGGAATTTTTGCAGAAAGCGTGCGTTGAAATAATGAAATAAAAGGACGTATTTCTCGCGGGAATAAATCAATAAAGACACCAGAATAAAGTCGATCGCCAATCCGCACCGTGCGTAAATCGATATTTTCTGCATCGCGTGGCATTAATTGTCTTCCTAAGGAAGGCCACATCACATCCGATATTTCGCCACGAAATTTTTTATCGACTTTAATCGCAGGAATGGGATCGCCAGGTAATAAGGGGCGCCATTCACGATCGGTAAAATCCGGATCGATACTCATCCGCATATGATAAAGGGCTTCGTGAGCAGTCACTTTACTCACATAAATATTTAATAAATTAAAATCTGTGATCAATGCCCGCACTAAAGATTCATGTGAATTGCGTAAATCAGGGATGGTCGCTAATAAATTTTGAGTATATTTAAACGGTGGAAATTTTTTTTCGCGAATTAATTTAGCTTTATCTTTTGCCGCGCGATCGTATTGTTCTTTAGTTAAAATACTCGGTCTTGTCCATAATACTAAAAATACCGTTTCGTCAGCGCAGAATTTAGCTAAGTGGTTAATGCGTTCTTCAAATAAATCGGCTAAATTTAAATTTAATACGTCGGCTGTTTCTTTCGCTGGATTTAATATTTCGGTTAAGGTAGCTTTTACCGAATCTAATTCATAATTAAAAAATACTTGGAGCGTATGACCGCTACGCGACATATTTGATTGTAAGGATTCTGAAACACCTTCAACAATATGATCAAATTCTTCGCTGCCGACTAATGCCGTAACGCCGTGAACTCTGATCATACTCACCAACGAACCATCGTGAGCCACTAAGACTTCGCTTGAATCGGCGGTTTGCAAATCACAATAGGCTTCCGTCGTTTGTTTTAGAGAGGACGTTAACCATTCTAAAATACTGTCGACACCATCCAATATGGGATCCATAAAACTTGGCATAATTCCCCCACCAAATTAAGCATTATCCGGTATTTCATCTAACGCGGCTTGCGCCCAGGTTTCAATTTGTTTACGAAATTTTGCATGCGAAGGTAATAAACGAACGTTTTTTAATACCGCCGTTTTAAGTTTAGCATCGGCTTGCATCGATTCATTGAGTAATTGCCCAAAAAAAGCAGGGCGAGAAGTTCCTGCGCCAAATTGTTCTTCTAATGCTTGGGCGCGAAATTTAAAACTCCGATAAATGGCTTGTGCGGAAGATTGATAGGCAGTGGCATTCGTCATCGCACAAAATAAAACATGACAAAACGCATTTAAATCGTTTTGTGATATTTCGGGTAAAACAATTAAAGTGCCCCCACCGTAATCGGATTTACCTACGGCATCCAAAAAAAAACATTGCGTGCAAAAACAACATGCGGTAGCTAAATTCGCAATGACATTGCGATTATAATCCATGTCGATGTTAACAATTTCTTGATATTGCCGCGCTTGAAATCCGCAGTATTGGCACGTGTGATTATCTCGCTCTAATACGCGTTTAGTAAATGCTTGGAAGGCAGGATCTGCCTTCCTCGCAGTGTGCAATCGCCAGTTAATCGGATTAACTGCCAATGATAGTTGATGCATATTAGCTCGTGAAGCTTATAGTACCTGATACACCAGCAGGTGTACCACCCGTTGAGAATAATGTGTATCCAGCGACTTTAAAGATCGACGGTAAGAAAATCAGAGCAGCTGCAATAAAAATTAATGCAATAGGTGTTCCAATAGGAATTTGGGTTGGATTATCTTTATGCGCTTTGAACTTTAAAATAGCACCGACAGCAAATCCCATTCCAGCAATATAAGAACCTGCGGTAATTAATCTGGCTAAATTGGCAAAATTTGACACGATAGTTTTAGCAATGCCCCCTAAATTATTATCATCTGCATAGACAAAGGTGGTTTGCAGCAAAATAATAGGGGTTAAAATGGAATACGCTAATTTGGTTAATATGGATTTCATTTTCACTGTGTCTCTCCCGTTAATATAACATAAAAATTTTCAATGTATGGTAATGCCCAAGGTACCTTCGATTGCATGCGAAAATCCCACAATATTCATTGATAAAATTCCGCCAACAATATGAGTAAACGCTTTTCCAATGGTGCCATGAGGTGATTGATGACCACCTAATGCCGATAACATAAAAAGGCCTCTCATAAACGCTATAATACCAATTATTTCAAGAATTTGAATCACTACTGAAATAATTCCATCCCAGGAGGCGTAATTCGTGGATTGATATTCGTACGGAGTGGGGTTTGCTTGGCCAAAAAAAGTTTCGATGGCGTAGTGATACGTCGTTGGGAAATATAATAATAATGCGCCCACCACATACAAGGTGATGGGTTTAATTAAACTGGTTTGCGACGACATCATGGTGCGCAATTCACCGTATTCTTTTAAGGCGTAAGTGGCTCGTAAACAAAAAAATAATCCTGAAATATACGAAAATGCGCTGATGAGGATCGTGATATCAGGAATATTCGAGACAATCGAACTGAGCATACCTTGCAAAGTGGGCCAATCTGATGGGGAAATCAATGCCATGATAAACTCTCGCTTATTGATCTGTTAATGCAAAGCTTATCTTTGCACCAGAATTAGTAAACACTGTCCCTGAAACCGGATCAATTGCCACGACAATACCCACTTGGGGTAAATAGCTTCCTACGCGTACGGTAATTGTGGCGCCTTGCGGCCCATAAAGCCAAGCGCGATTTGGGATCACCGCATAGACTTGATACAAATGATGCGCTCGTTGTTGTACTTTTGCCTGTGCGATGGCTTGTTTTTCGGCCGCCATTCTGGCTTGTTGCATTACGATATATTGCAATTTGGCCATTTGATCATCGATGCGTCGAATTGATTCCTGTATATTGTACAATTTGCTATTAATATTGTCTACTTCGCTTGTCATATTTTGCAATTGCTGTTGATGATTAACTGTGGATTGATATAAAGGATGATGTGTAATGTCGGTGTGTTGCGCCACCAGAGTTGGGTTTGTAGGTTGTGCTTTTGTTTCTTTCGCGGGCGAGGAAGCTGGAACAATTTCATTGCTCACTTTATGCCGATGCTCAATCGCTGCAAAAATCCGCATAATGACATAAAAAATAATCACGATCCCAATCACCGCCACAATGACACGTTGTTTTGAGATTTTCGAAGCCACCGAACTTAACGGATTCGTACGTCGTGTTGGATACGCGTCGGTTCCCGTTTCCTCGCTATAGGTATATTCATCTCCCATTTTCGCTTCATCATTTTTGGCCATTGTTGCGGCTACCTCTTTAAACTGTTCAGGATGTTGGTTGGCTGACATCCGATACAAATAATATTCCCACACTGGTTCCCGATGCGATATACACAGTCGGATTTATCGTAAAATTACTTTGCAAGATACTACTGTAACGATTCCCTACTGTTCCTAAACCCACGGCAATTTGCTGGCGAGTATTTAATTGCGGAAAAGTAAAGGTTTGCGTGCCGCTGGGTTGTATGGTGCTGGTCGATCCTGAAGAAGTTAAAGCATTCGCATAACCTTCCAAGAACGCAGAAGCGAACAGCGTTCCATAGCGCATTAAATAATGATGATCAACGGAAGTCGCTAACGCTGTGCGTGCTGTTTTAGGATCGATGGCAAACGCATTAACTGAAATACTATGAGGATACGATTTTACTACCATGGTATTAAACGTTAAGGTTAATTTATCATCCAACTGCGTCGTGACCGGTTGGAACGAGCCAATTAATTTAGCACCGGCATAAGGACCGGAAACGACTCGCGCCATCACCGGACCTGAAAAATCGCTATCCACTGACGTAATCATAGTAGCAAAGAACACAGAGCCCGCGCGTATAAATGGTGGTGGGGTTTTAGGTATTCCAGCGCCTAAGGTGGCGCCACCGGCACCTCCTCCACTAAGCTGTCCTGAACCTTCGCCCAAGGCCGTTGCCAGTTCAGATTTTTGCGCTTGAGTTTGTTCTGGTGCTGTTTCGACATATTCTTGAGTGGGTGGCGGAAGCCACGCTGAAAAAAGTTTTCCCGCTTGCGAGGACATCGCCGCTTGCATAGCTTCTTCTTGGCGTTGCAATTGCTCTTGGCTTAATTGGCGCATTTGCCGTTCGTGTAATTTGGCTAAATTAATCCGAAAATTACTAGCGCTATCAGCATCATTAGAATCACCTGGATTATCGAAATTAGCATTATTTAAATTGGAACCATTGCCAAAATTACCTAAATTATTATTTCCTTGACCATTCGCGCCTAAACCATTGCCAGCACCACCAGCACCTTGACCGTTCGCACCTAAACCGTTACCCGCACCACCAGCGCCTTGACCATTGGCACCTAAACCATTACCCGCTCCACCAGCGCCTTGGCCATTCGCACCTAAACCATTACCCGCTCCACCAGCGCCTTGACCATTTGCCCCTAAACCGTTACCCGCGCCACCGGCACCTTGACCATTCGCACCTAATCCATTGCCCGCACCACCAGCACCTTGACCATTGGCACCTAAAGCATTACCCGCACCACCGGCACCTTGTCCGTTTGCGCCTAAACCATTGCCAGCGCCACCAGCGCCTTGGCCGTTCGCGCCTAAACCATTACCCGCACCACCAGCGCCTTGACCATTGGCACCTAATCCATTGCCAGCACCACCAGCACCTTGGCCGTTCGCACCTAAACCATTACCCGCTCCACCAGCG
>JAHCLG010000050.1 GCA_026125385.1 Legionellales bacterium | reverse complement strand
CCGGTCAATCATGCCAAAGCGCACGCTCTCGCCTTGCATGCCGATACCGATTTTTCCGCTTATCAAACGGCATTTAATCAAATTCATCGTCATATTCAATTAGGAGATGCTTTTCAAGTGGTATTGGGTCGAATGTTTGTTGGTGAATTTGTCGGTGATCCCTTGCAAGCTTATCAGCAATTAAGTGCGATTAATCCTGCGCCGTATCAATTTTTCATGCAAGATGAAACGCATTATTTACTCGGCACTTCGCCTGAACTGGCCTTACGAGTTGAAAAATCGTTAGTGGAAATTCACCCTATTGCTGGCACAAAACCCCGAGGAAATACTTCAGCCCTGCAACAACGGTATCAAATTGCTTTGCAAGTGGATGGAAAAGAATTAGCCGAACACACCATGCTTATCGATTTAGCGCGCAATGATATTGCCAGCATCGCCATTCCTGGCACCACAGAAGTTACCCAGTCTTTTACCATCCAAACCTGTTCGCACGTGCAACATTTAGTATCGGTGGTGACTGGAAAATTAAATCCTCACTACGATGCGCTCACGGCCTATTTAGCAACGATGAATATGGGCACGCTCACCGGTGCGCCCAAACCCAGCGCGCTGACGTTGATTAATCGTTATGAAAAAAATGCGCGAGGATTATTTGGCGGCGGATTTGGTGTCATTACCCACGACGGTGATTTAGAAATGACGATTATTATTCGTGCGCTGCGAATTAAACATAATCAAGTTTATCTACGTGCTGCTAGCGGCATTGTCGCCGATAGTATAGTCGAACACGAATTTCAAGAAACTGAACACAAATCCCGCGCTGGAATGAGCGCTCTCGGAGTCAATTAATTATGAATATTTTATTAATCGATAATATGGATTCCTTCGTTCACAACTTAGCCGATGAATTTGCGCGAATCGGTTGTCAAACGACGTTGTTTCGAAATCAATGGGACGACTCTGCCGCTTTGGATTATATCGAACAGCACCAACCCGAGATAATCGTATTTTCTCCAGGGCCTGGTCATCCCAAGCAAGATAGCTTATGTCGATTTATTTTAGCCCACACTCAACAAAGCCAAAAAATATTAGGGATTTGTTTAGGGCATCAAATTATTGTCGACTATTTTGGCGGCACAGTCGCCCAAGCATCAAGCTTAATGCATGGCAGAGCCAGTTTTATTCAGCATGATCAACAATTGGAA
This sequence comes from Legionellales bacterium, assembly GCA_026125385.1. NCBI lineage: Bacteria > Pseudomonadati > Pseudomonadota > Gammaproteobacteria > Legionellales > Legionellales bacterium. The sequence continues at coordinate 6,872 of JAHCLG010000050.1, read as the reverse complement.
TTTCAAGGATTACCCAATCCCTTACAAGTTGCGCGCTATCATTCTTTAGTCGCTACGTCTTTAAGCGATGAATTAATCACCACCGCAGTTCATGAAAATACCATCATGGCGGTGCGACATCGCACACGGCCAATTGTGGGTTTGCAATTTCATCCTGAAAGTGTGTTAACGCCAGAAGGCAGTTTGATTATCCAAAATTATTTGGAGGCCTATCATGCAATACGCTAATTTCATTCGACAACTCTTTGCACCCACAACTTCGCTAGTTCAGCAAATCGATATGTTGCAAGCCTTGCGCCTAGAAACGCTCACTCCCCAAAAACTGGCTGAATGTGTGCGAGAAATTTTATGCGATAGTTTATTATTACCACCACTCACTCATCCTCAGATCGATATTGTGGGCACGGGAGGTGATGGAAAAAATACCTTTAATATTTCTACCACCGCCAGTTTTATTCTGGCAGCCTCAGGACACCGCGTTGCCAAACATGGCAATCGCGCGGTGAGTAGTCGCTCGGGAAGTTTTGATTGTGTGCAAGCCTTAGGTATTCCTATTCCACAGACTATTGTTGCGGCCAGTCAACAATTGCAACAACACCAGTTATGTTTTTTATATGCGCCCTATTTTCATCCACAATTTGCTAAAGTAACTGCTGCGCGTAAAATTTTAGCCCAACAAAAACAAAAAACCATTTTCAATCTTTTGGGTCCGTTATTAAATCCTGCGGGTGTTTCTCATTTGGTGATCGGTGTTTATGATGCGGATTTAATTCCATTGATGATTGAAACGTGTCAATTATTACAGTTTGAGCGTGCGATCGTCTTGCACGGCAATGGCAGTGATGAAGCCAGTATTGAAGGTGATACCTATTTCGCCCGTTTGCAAAATAATACCATTAGTTATCATCAAATTAATGCCGGTGATTATGGTTTAGCTGGAAATGCAGCGGAATTAAATGGCGGTGATGCCAACAGCAATGCCTTAATCACGGAAAATATTCTTGCCAATCTGTTAAAAGGATCTCCGCGGTCAAGTGTGGTATTGAATGCAGCGTTAGCGTTGCAATTAATTGAAACAACAATGACTTTAGAACATGCCATCGAAAAAATTAATCATATTATTGACTCAGGGCTTGCCTTAAAAAAACTGCGAGCATTACAACAAGGAGGTAAATAATGTTAAGCGAAATTCTCGATTATAAAAAACATTATGTGAAAAATTTACCGGTCATAGAAAATTTACCTCTGGCACAACATTCATTTATCACCACATTTAAACGCCAATCCTTGGCTATTATTGCTGAAATAAAATTTAAATCTCCCGCTTTGGGATCATTAACATCAGAGTTAAATCCATTGAAGATCCTGAAAAACTATCAAGAAGCGGGCGTGCAAGGCATTTCTGTATTAACCGATGAGCGCTATTTTTCTGGCAGTTTCGCCACCCTCAGCACCGTTCGTCGACACTGTGATTTACCATTATTATGCAAAGATTTTATTATTGATGAACGCCAAATTATGCAAGCGCGTTTACACGGTGCTGATGCTTGTTTATTAATTGTAAAAGCACTTGAATTCCCACGCTTACAGCAATTAAAAAATATCATTGAGTCGTATCATATGGATGCAATCATTGAAGTATTTAATCAAGAAGAATTAGCCATGGCCTTGCAATTAGACGCTAGAATAATTCAAATTAATCATCGTGATTTACAAACGCTTGAAATTAATTTTAGTAAAACACCGCGTTTGCTGGAATTAATTCCTAACGATTGCTATGTGATTGGCGCCTCGGGGATCACTCAACCCTCGGATATTAATCGCTTACCCTCGCGGATTAATGCGGTATTAATTGGCAGTGCGTTAATGCAAAGCGATAACCCATACATGTTTATTGAAGCTGTGAGGGCATTGCGATGAACATAAAAATTTGTGGTATTACCAATGTAAACGATGCTTTATTGGCTGAAGCATTAGGCGCTGATTTTATTGGTTTCAACTTTTCTCGTCATTCACCACGATGTATAGATTTAGCTACCGCCAAACGCATTTGCCAGGCCTTAACTTCGGCACAGCCCATTGGAATTTTTATTGAGCACACTACTGATATCATTCAAAGTTATTGCGATGCGTTGAGTTTATATGCCGCGCAAATTTATCAGCAATCAATGATTACCTTACAAAATTGCAAAATTATTTATCCTATTTTGGTGGATGCTTCAGCCAGCACTTTGCAAAAAATCCCAGAAACTCCGCCAATTTCTGCTGATTATTTTTTATATGACACGAAACATCCTCAACAATTCGGTGGTACAGGAAAACGTTTTAATTGGGGGATATTACCCAAAGATAAATCCCGTTTATGGATTGCAGGAGGAATTAATTCACAAAATGTGCGTGAATTAATTCCACTGGATCCTTTTGCCATTGACGTATGCAGCGGCGTTGAGTCTTCCCCAGGACGAAAATGCCCGCAACAATTACAACAATTATTCAAGGAAATTTCAGCATGTTAACTCATTATTACGGTGAATTCGGCGGTAGTTTTATTCCCGAAACATTAGTAGCACCTTTACAAGAAATCGCTGCGGCGTTTTCGCATTATCAACACGATCCCGCGTTTAATCACGCATTAACCGATTTATTAACGCATTATGCCGGACGTGAAACACCGTTAACCTTTGCTAAAAATTTATCGCAACTGGCTGGATGTCCAATTTATTTAAAACGCGAAGATTTATTACACGGTGGCGCGCACAAAACAAATAATACCCTCGGACAATGTTTACTCGCCAAAACCATGGGCAAAACACGCATTATTGCCGAAACGGGCGCCGGTCAACATGGCGTGGCCACCGCTATGATTGGCGCGTTATTAAAATTAGACGTTCATATTTATATGGGCGCTATCGATATGGAACGCCAATTGCAAAACGTGCAACGCATGCAATTATTTGGCGCACAAGTTCATGCCGTGAATAGCGGCAGTTGCACCTTAAAAGACGCGATTAATGAAGCGATGCGCGATTGGGTGAATCATGTTGATAATACGTTTTATGTGTTTGGCACAGCAGCAGGTCCACACCCTTTTCCACAAATGGTACGACATTTTCAAGCGGTAATCGGACGCGAAGCCAAACAACAACTCTTAGCACGCAGTGGAAAATTACCCAGTGCTGTGGTGGCCTGTGTCGGGGGTGGCAGTAATGCCATTGGTATTTTTTCTGAATTTCTCAGGGATGATGCCGTTAAATTATTCGGAGCCGAAGCCGCCGGACGCGGACTTGCCACCAGCGATCATGCGGCAACCATGAATAAAGGATCGGGCGGAATTTTCCATGGCATGCACTCATTATTTTTGCAAAACGACGAAGGACAAATTTCTCCTACGCATTCCATATCAGCAGGACTCGACTATCCGGGCGTCGGACCAGAACATGCGTATTTGCATCAATGTCAACGCGTTAATTATGCCGCCATTACCGATGAAGAGGCCGTAGCGGCGTTTGAATTAATTGCTAAAGAGGAAGGCATTATTGCTGCGTTGGAATCGGCTCATGCCATAGCACTCGCCATGAAAATCAGCCAACAATTCACGACTGACGAAAGTATTTTAATTAATGTATCGGGGCGTGGTGATAAAGATCTTCATACCTATTTTAATTATCGAGGTGAACAATGAAACGTTTCCAAGAATTATTTTTAAATCATCAAAAAATATTTATTCCCTATTTTATGTTAGGATTTCCAACGGTTGATCAGTCACTTAAATTAATTACCTCAGCCATTGATGCTGGTGTTTTAGCCTTAGAATTGGGTATGCCCTTTTCCGATCCGATTGCCGATGGCACAACCATTCAAACCGCGTCTGCCTGCGCCTTAGCCAATGGTATGAATTTTCAGCTAGCCTTAGAATTAATTCAAGAAATTCGTCATTATAGTGCTATCCCCTTAGCTTTCATGACTTATTACAATATTATTTTTCGCCCTGATCCCGAATTAAATTTAGCCCGTTTAAAAGAAGCAGGGATCGATGCGATATTAGCGGTTGATCGTTTGCCTGATCATGAAGACTATTTAAGCTTATTAGCCAAGGCCGATTTAGACAGTATTTTTTTAATCGCACCGAATACGCCAGCAAAGCGCCGAGAATTTATTGCGGAAAAATCCACAGCATTTGTATATTTAGTGAGTGTGAAAGGCACTACCGGTGCCAGAGAACACCTTGACCCGGCAAGCTTGGAATTATTAACCGCGGTCAAATCGCAAACCACCAAGCCCGTGGTGGTGGGATTTGGAATTTCACAGCCTTTGCACTCACAAATGCTTTATCAACAGGGCGCAAATGGTACAATTGTCGCTTCTAAATTAATTGAATTAATTCAGCAAGCGCCAACCTCCACTGCCCAAGTGACTGACTTTATTCACACCATGATTTAACTAGGAGAACGAAAATGTTGATTGTTATGAAAAACGATGCGACTGCTGAAAATATTCAACACGTATGTGAGATGATCACGCGCATGAAATTAACCGCGCATCCCATGCCTGGTGCCCAGCGCACCGCCATTTGCATTACCGGCAATAATGGTACGGTGCAAGAACAACCCTTTCTCAGTTTACCCGGAGTATTTGAAGTGATCCGTGTTTCTAAACCGTATAAATTAGTATCTCGTGAATTTAAACCCGATAATACGATTATTCCTGTCAATGGCGTGAATATCGGCCAGGATTTTTGCATGATAGCAGGCCCATGTAGTGTGGAAGCGGAACCGATTACTCTGCGTATCGCCCAACAATTACACGATCAAGGTGTGCGTTTATTTCGTGCTGGCGCGTATAAGCCAAGAACAAGTCCTTATGGTTTTCAAGGATTAGGTGAGCAAGGTTTAGAAATTTTAGCCACGGTCAAACAGCGCTTTAACATGGGAATTGTTAGCGAAATTATGGATCACGAACAATTAGAAAAAATGATCGATGTAGTCGATATTTTTCAAGTGGGCGCGCGCAATATGCAAAACATGAGTTTATTAAAAAAATTAGGTGAAATTCGTAAACCGATTTTATTAAAACGCGGCATGTGTGCAACTTTAGAAGAAGTATTATTAGCGGCAGAATATATTATGGCAGGCGGTAATTACCAAGTGATTTTATGCGAACGTGGCATTCGTACGTTTAATACGCATGCGCGTAATACGTTGGATATTTCGATTATTCCAGAATTACAACGCATTTCTCATTTACCCGTGATTGTTGATCCGAGTCATGCCGCGGGTAAAACCGCCTTAGTTGCCCCATTAGCATTAGGTGCCGTGGGTGCGGGTGCGCAAGGATTAATAATTGAAACTCATGATGATCCAGCGAATGCCTATAGCGATGGTCAACAAGCATTGCACCCAGCAAAAATTGCTGATTTAATGAAACCGATTTTAACTTTAATTGAGCTGAGAAATGTTGCGACATGAAAACCTACATTAAACCGTTAGCAAATTCTTTTGATGGTAGTATTACTATTCCAGGATCAAAAAGCATTACTAATCGCGCGTTATTGTTAGCCGCTCTCGCGGGGGGCGAAAGTATTTTACACGGCGTATTAAATAGCGATGATACCTTAGCGTTTGCCAATGCTTTACGAGTACTGGGAGTGAATTTGCACTGGGACGAAGCCAAAGAGCAATGCAAAATTAGAGGATGCGATGGCAAATTCCCACAAAAGCGCGCACGTGTTTGGTGTCAAGATGCTGGCACCGCTGCACGATTTTTATTAAGTGCGTTAAGCAGTGCAAGTGGGCAATTTGAAATTGATGGCAGCGCACGATTACGCGAACGTCCTTTACGCGATTTAATCGCTGTTTTAACCCAACAAGGCACTCAGTTTTTTCCTGCTGAATCTGAGCAATTACCGCTACGAATTATTGGTTGCGATGGTTTATTAGGAGGAGAAATAACGATTTCAGGAAAATTAAGCAGTCAATTTATTTCCGGTTTATTAATGATTGCCCCCTTTGCGAAAAAAAATGTGATAATGAAAGTTAAGGAATTAATTTCCCGCCCGTATGTGGCGATGACGTGTGCCATGATGAGACAATTTGGTGTAAACGTAGAAGAACAGGGTTCACAATTTTTAATTGCAACACCCCAACAGTATCACGCGAAAGAATATGTGATTGAACCGGATTTATCGACCGCTTCTTATTTTTTTGCCGCGGCGGCATTAACACAATCGGTGATTACCATTCCGCATATTTCACGATCGAAGTGTTTGCAAGGTGATATTCAATTTGTTAACGTCTTGGAAAAAATGGGCTGTCAGGTAAGTGAGACTGACTTTGGTTTACGTTTAGAAGGGGTAAAAAATTTACGCGGCATTGAGATCGATATGGGCGATTTTTCTGATACATTTATGACGTTGGCCGTTATAGCGCCCTTTGCACAATCTGCCGTTACGATAACCAATATTGCTCACACGCGTTTGCAAGAATGCGACCGCATCACAGCGGTTGAAAATAATTTAAAATTATTAGGCGTGCGCGTAGAATCGGGACACGATTTTATTCGCATTTATCCCAGTAGCATCCAAGCCAATACGGTATTAAGTTATCGCGATCATCGCATCGCCATGGCCTTTGCCTTAATTGGATTAAAAATTCCAGGCATTGCCATTGAAGAAGCAGAATGTGTTGCTAAAACCTGCCCTAATTATTTTGCGATGCTAGAACGTTTACATTTAATGCAAGAAAAAATTCCTCACGGTGTCTCGATTAATTAAGTAGTCTGGAACGGAGCACAGCGGAGATCCAGGATCGAAGTTTTAAAGTTGCTCTGATTCCTGGATCTCCGCTGCGCTCCGTTCCAGGCTACAGGCTACGCTC
>JAHCLG010000049.1 GCA_026125385.1 Legionellales bacterium | reverse complement strand
GTGGAGCGGTCGAGTACAATATGGTAGCGCATTTCCACAGTGAGGCAAACATGTACTTTTGCGCCTAAGTGTGTTAGTATGCGTGTTTTTTACGAATTACTTGGAGGAAATAGTGAGGGTATTGTTATTTTTATCACTCCTCGGAATGGCGCTCATCGGAAATGCTGCTACTAAAACCAATCAACTTGTTAAAACCATTCACCAAGTCCAGTCGAACATTCACTATTCACGTTATCATCTCGGACAAAATCTCTTTGACTTAGATCGTGGTGTTTATATCTTAGATTGTTCCAGTTATGTCGATGATTTATTACAACGCGCGTTCCCTAATGCATTCCAACAATTAAGTTCTTTTTCACACACCCATTTGCCGAATTCTAACGATTATTATCATTTTATTAACCACTTACCCATCACCATTCAAGACACCGATTGGGAAAAAATTGAAGATGTGGGCAATTTACATGCCGGTGATATTTTAGTGTTTCGCTATAAACGTCCGCATTATCACGTTGCAGGACACGTTATGGTGGTGGTAACGCCACCAGAAAAAATTCAAAATCAAGTTTACGTCGTCAAAGTCGCCGATTCAACACCATTTCCGCACAGCAACGATACGCGACGCGCACATGCTGGAGTCGGTGTGGGAGACATGTTATTAAAAGTTAATTCCAATGGTGAACCTGTGGCCTATGCCTGGCGAGTGCACGCCGGCTTTGAGAGCAAAATGCATATCGTGATGGCTCGCGTGACCTAAACCTCGTTAACGCTTGGAACTGATCACTTTTTTAGCGTTTTGCCGAAGGTGTTTTTGCCAAGGCTAATGCCGGTCCTTCATCTTGATTTAATAATATTAAAATCGCTGAAATAGCAGTATCGAGATCTGTTGTGCTTAACAACAGTTGATCCGGCTGCGCATTGCTATAATACAGCTTTTTTTGAATAATTTTTTCGACATTTTCTGTGATAGCTGTGAAAAAGTTTTCTAAAGAATCATCGCTAAATTGTCGTATAGTTTTTTCGCTAAGATTATATAATAAATAAAAGCTAAACGTTTCAATAAAATCCTGTTGTTGCTTTTCTTGATAATGTAAATTAGGTTTACTCTGTTTAGCTAATACATTGGTTAAACAACTTTGTATAAATTCATCCGATTTTTTTAAAAATGCTTCGCTTTCAGGGTTAAAATTCCATTTAGAATTTTCATGAAGTAAATCAGAGAAGGATTGAACAATCTCACTATCACTAGCATCGAGCGCAGAATAATTTAATAAATACCCCGATGTTTTTCTTCCCTTGAAGATAAACTCACCTTGCATGAGTTTCTCATGAATAAGATGGGTTAATTGTTTTATGTTTTCATCAGTAAAATGATAGTTACATTGTGGTAGGGGGCCTGCTTTTAATACAGATGCTAAATTAAAATAAAATTGACTTAACTGATGAGGGGTATTAATGATGGTATTTTTTTTAGTTATATCCACTAATACTCTCATGGCAATATTATGAATAATGCCGGTAATTTCCAAGTTAGATTGATTGCAAAAAAAACTAGTGAATAAATGGAAAATGCTGTTTTGAAGATTTTTATTATTAAGACTATCAAGATTAAATCTCATTTTTTTTGAGTGATGAGTGTCAGGAATAATAAATTGATGGATCTCGAATAAAGTTACCATAATCGATCGAAATAATTGACGTAGCGATTTACTGGTGCTTTCTCCATAAAGAATAAAGGGTTGTAAAGTGTCTGCCAAAAATAGACTGATGGCTTGTTGGGCGGTAATGAAATTTTCATCATCAGAAAACGTAAATTGTGCTTTAATCAGATCGAAAACTTGGTGGGCTAAATGATCAATCGAACTCGACGTTCTGCCGCGAAAAAAATAACTCATGAAATTTAGTTCGGTAAGTTGAGATTTTTTATTCTGATACTCAGTAGTTATTGTTGATATTGACTGCATATCCAATCCTTGCGTGAGTTTTTGTTTTACTCTAACCCATTCAAGGTTACGTGAATATGCGTATTTATCACCTTGGCTATAGCGATTTTCTCATTTTATTGTTAAGAAAATTGCTAGGCTAAATTTTCCTCTGACTGATAGACGTTTTAATTGTATAATCACTCTCATTAAAAAAATTAAAATAATAATACGCTGTGAATGAAACTATAGATGCCAAAACCGATTAAAATAATTCCCCCACAGCGATTTAATCGATGTATCACTGGTTCAGATAAACGATGTTTGGTGAACCACAAGCCAGTGTTTAATCCAATCACCCAACTGAGTGTGCCAAATAATACACCAAGCGTGGGATAAAGGAGTGAAGTATGATAGCTTGCACTTAAACTGGCAATTTGTGCACTGATCGACGTCCAAAATAAAATAGTATAGGGATTCAGTAATGTCATTAAATAGCCTTCCAGATAATGACGCCATAATGGAATTTGTTTAAGCGGGGTAGAATTATTTTGCAGCGGTAAGCTTAAGGCTCCGTAACCAAACCATAATAAAATGATGGCGCCCAACATGCCGATTAGGCTTAATATCATGGGGTGAGAGAGTAGGTTAATGATGCCGAGATATAATAAAACGATATAGGTAACATCCGCGCAGCAAGCGCCTATACCTAAGCTTACGCCTGAAAATAATCCCAAACGTAAATGTCGTCGAATCATTTCTAAATTCACCGGTCCAATGGGGATGGCTGCCCCCAAACCTAATAAAATGCCGATAAAAAATAAATGCATAATGAGAAATTACCCTAAGCCTTTTTGATCGACTGGTGTAATTTGCAGAGAATTAATATTAATATGCGCTTTGCGAGTCACACAAAACAACACTGCTTCTGCAATATCTTCTGCGGTGAGTGGCGTCATGTTGGCATAAACTTGTCTGGCACGGTTCGCATCGTGTTGAAAACGCACCAGACTAAATTCTGTTTCTGTAAGTCCAGGTTCAAGAGCAGTGACTCGAATAGGTGTATCGGCTAATTCTAATTTTAAACCGCGAGTGATGGCATCGACCGCATGTTTCGTGGCGCAATAGACACTACCGCCAGGATAAACGCGATGCGCCGAAGTCGAACTGATATTAATAATATGGCCGTGGTTGTGAGCTTTCATTTTAGGAATGATTTGTTGAGTCACATAGAGCAATCCTTTGATATTGGTATCGATCATATTATCCCAGTCGGCAATGGCAGCACTTTCAACGGGATCGAGTCCCAGCGCCAGTCCAGCATTATTAATCACAATATCAATTTTTGGATAATCTTTTAGTACGTCTTGTACGTTTTGCGGGTTAGTGACATCGAGCACGGCATAATCGACGGATGTGTGATAACGTTGCTGCAAATCTTGGCTTAATTGTTGCAATTTATCGTGGCGACGCGCGGTTAATAGTAAATGCGCGCCCTGTTTGGCGAAGATTTCGGCACAGGCAGCACCGATGCCCGCCGATGCTCCCGTGATTAAAGTTATTTTCCCGGTTAAATCTTGCATAATATTCAGCCTAAAATAAAATTTTGAAGATTATAAAACAATTATTTATCCAAAACACGGCAAAAATAACCTAATTTTCTCAATTAATCAGAAATAATTGTTTGTGCGCTGGATAAATGTACATTTATTTGCTAGATTTATAGTAAGTGTGCATATAAGGTGGCTGTGCTATGAATATTAAGCAGCTTCACGTCAACTATATTCCCGAAGAAGATCGGATGGTGTTGACCATTGATGGGCAAGATACTGATCAACAACATCTTTATTTAACACGACGGTTCGTACAATTGGCCGCCGATGCTTTGTTAGATTTATTTATTTTTGCCGCAAAACAACATGCGCATCAATTTAGCGATGATGAACAACAGTATCTTTTGGCGATGGAGCATCAACAAGCATTAGCAGAACGTAATAAAAATCAAGGTAAATTTGCCATTTACCCGGCAGAAAAACATTCTGAACAACCTATTTTAGTCACGCAATTATTTATCACTCAATTTGAAAAAGATAATCAATTAGTATTATCGTTTATTGGCGATCGCGAAAGTTCGCGGATTGATTTGTGTATTAATAATTCTTTACTGCACTCTTTATATGCCTCAATTGCAAATTTATGCGAACACGCGCAATGGGATATTCCCTTCTCAGTGACTCATCCTCCTGAAATTACCTTAGATAAACGCAAATTAAATTAAATAATCTATACTTGAGGAGAGCCTGTGCTCAAGGAGAGTAGAGCCATGCAACAGCGTTTTTATTTCAATGTTAAGGCTATTTTTGCCGGATTATTTATTTTATTATTATTTCAGCTATCCTATGCCACCACCACGGTATCACAAATTTCTTTTGCATTACGCAATGGTATTTTAGTGATCGATAGCACGGTGTATAAAACAATTCATGCGTGTCCACACATGCAAACTGGCGACAATATTATTTTTTTAAAACAAGATAAATATGCTCGCGAATTTGTCAATTTACGCACGCAAACGCTCTGTCTAGTCTATCAACCCGATAAAAAACTAGTACCACTTGCTCCACAACCACAATACGATTTAAGAATGATTAAATAATTACAGTGAATTAATTTGCAAGACTTGTGATGTTTGCAAACGTTGTAAACGCATATCGACAAACAGGGTGCGATTGGGTTGAAAGAGTTTTAATACGGCGTCTCGATCTAAGAGAATAGGCGAAACTTGAGTAAAGCCCACTAAATTCGTCTGTTTGATTTGAGGTTCTGCACTAATATTTAAATGAACATCAGGTTTAGTATCTTGATACAAGGTTTGTAAAATCGTGGTATCAATAAATAAACTGCGATAACTGGGATCGTCGCTAAATGCATGAACGCCACGAATAATTTCCCCGTGGAATTTTTCTGCCACCCACGAAGTGTCATTAGTAGGATTGGTAAATTCTAGAAAATAATCATTCACAGAGTTGGCGTGCTGATCTTCTAAATGACACACGGTATTTTGAAAGCAATTGCAATTTAAGGCTGTATTTTCCAGATGAATGGCGCGTTGATTATTATCATTTAATGTTTTTATCCAGCTATTAAATTGATCATCGCTTACGGTTAAAGCATTAATGATGGTTTTAAAAGTATCGGGGTTGGCAAATTTTCCATTTGAGCCGGTAATGGTTTCATGATTTTCCCCATCAATAATGCCAAATGCTGTTTTTCCTTTAGATAAGGTCAGTTGATATTGTTGGGGTTCGCGAAAATCAATATCACACCACGCACAATTCATATTTGCAGCCGATAAACGGACTACTCCATCGGTACCGATTTCATTTACCGCAGCGGATAGTCCTGATAATCCACGATTACCGATTAATACCGTGCAAAGAATATTTCCCGGGCGATAATAATTATATTTCCCAAAACGATCCTGCAAGGCTAAATCCCAGGTGTAACTACTCGCAGTTTCTAACGCTTTTAAAATGGGTGCACCGGTTTGAAATAAATAAGAGGATTGTGAGCCAATTATTACTCTTCCTAATAATGAGCGGCCTTTTTGCGCTAATGGCGATCCAAAATTCGCGGGCGCTAACATTAATAAATGTTTAATCGGCACGGTATTGGGTTGATAATAACGGGCGATCCAACCACGAATAATTAATCCACCCGTTGAGTGCACCACGACATCGGTGCTTGCGAGTTCGGTGGGCAAGCGTTTGGCAATCCAGGCGGCTTGTAAGGCGTCAATTAAATCATCGATAATAATGTGATCGTTTAAGGAAATATAATTGGCGAGATTAATATCACTCACCGGACGCGAAGTGGCGGTTGCAATTTGTTGTGCGAGTGGTTTTAGTGCATCGCCATTGGAATTCCATCCGTGAATAAAGACGATTGGGTTTGGCATTCGCGGAATCATCCTTGTTTCAAAATAAAAATCAGTATACGCTTAGCGCCATTAAAGTGCTATACCAGAGTTTAACCCTAATTTAAGTTTAAGATGACTACGTCACCAGTAACAATTGATTATGGCAAGATAAATATCTCTTGAAATCTACGAGGTATATGCTTAACTAATTTGTGGAGGTATAAACAATGAATATGATGAAAACAACCTTATTATTAGGCGGACTCACCGGATTATTATTGGTTATTGGTGGTTTGCTGGGTGGTAAAGCGGGCATGCTGATTGCGTTAGTGATCGCGGCATTCATGAATTTAGGCGCGTATTGGTTTTCGGATAAATTAGTTTTAAGCATGTATCATGCCACCGAAGTAGATGCTAGCGATAGAACAGGCTTATATCAAGCGGTCATGGAATTAAGTGGACGGGCAAATATTCCCATGCCAAAAGTGTATTTAATTGAAGATGACATGCCTAATGCTTTTGCGACCGGACGAAATCCTGAAAATGCCAGTGTGGCAGCGACAACCGGATTAATGGCGCGCTTAAATAAACAAGAAATCATGGGCGTTATGGCGCATGAATTAACTCATGTGCGGCATCGCGATACGTTAATCAGCGCAATTGCTGCAACCATTGGTGGTGCAATTAGTATGCTGGCTAATTTTGCGATGTGGTCTTCAATTTTTGGTGGTAATCGCGACGATAATCACGGTTCAGTGATTGGCGAAATTTTAATGATGGTGCTTGCACCTATGGCCGCGGGTTTAATTCAAATGGCTGTATCGCGTTCTCGCGAATATGCCGCCGATGCGGGAGGAGCGGCGTTATGCGGCAATCCTTTATGGCTAGCTAGTGCTTTAGAAAAACTCGAAGCCACTAAACACACTATTCATTCTTCCCAAACCGAAACTCATCCAGCCACGGCGCATTTATTTATTGTGAATCCTTTACAAGGCGAAAAAATAGCCTCATTATTTTCAACCCATCCATCCACTCAAGATCGGATTGCGCGTTTGCAAGAAATGGCACGTTCAGGACAATATCGTTTCGATTAAAATAAACTCGTAGGAGCAAAATAATAATGAAGTTTGTCATCATTTTTTTAAACGTACTGTTAGCGAGTTTTTCGCTATTAGCTCATGCTGCCACATTTTCATTGCCGCCTGGCGATCACAAAATTGTGGGTGAAGTATTCAATATTCAATCACAACCTCACGACACCTTGTATAAAATCGGCAAGCGCTATGATCTAGGTATTTATGAAATGATTGAAGCTAATCCCAAGATAAAACCCGATTGGGAATTAGTGGAAGGCACCAAGATCACGATACCCAACCAGTTTATTTTACCGGCTACGGCCGATGGTCAGTATAAAGGACTATTTATTAACCTTGCAGAACTGCGTTTATATTATTATCCACCTGGCAAAAATGAAGTTAAAACCTATCCAGTGGGAATTGGTAAACGCGGCTGGCAAACTCCCGTAACACCCGATGAACAGCCAGCACGCGTGACAGAGATGGTGGAAAATCCAACTTGGCGACCTACCAAAAAAATGCAAAAAGCGCATTTCAAATTAACCGGACAATATTATCCCGATGAAATTGCAGCGGGTGAAACTAATCCATTGGGTTATTATAAAATTCGTACCAGTTTAGATCGCGGCACCTATTTAATCCATGGTACCAACGATCAGAATTCTGTGGGGCTTAGAGTCAGTTCAGGTTGTATTCGTTTGTGGACAGCGGATATTCAGGATTTATTTACGACGATTATGGCAGGAAAAACGATCCCAAAACCTAAAGCAAAAGCGGCAAAGGTCGACAACAACAGCGACAGCGAAAATAAAGAAAAAACCGGTGCGACTCCTGAACCCGTTAAATTAATCACATCTTCAGTCTGGTTAACCAAAAAAGAGGCGCCGGAAGTTCGCATCATTAATGCGCCTTATCAAGTGGGCGTAGCCAATAACCAAGTATTATTTGCAGCTCATGTACCATTATCGGATGATAAAGATCATCCTCGCGATGATATTGCGAAAGCCATCGAATTATTAAGCGGCATGGCGTTACAAAATAATTATTATATACATTGGGAAACGGCTGAAGCGGTGGCGCGAGCACTTAATGGCATTCCAACGGTGGTAGGTTATGCCAATTAAAAGGTAATCAACGAAATGATGAATTAACTAAGAGGCAGTAGCATGGATGTGTTAACCGATGCTTGGCAAAGTTTGGATGAGGATTATGAGCTTAATCATCAGGATTTAGATATTTATCATCTAACCACGGTGAGTGAATCTTCGCGCTTGCCACGTTATCAGGCTCTATTAAATGCTGAAGAATTACAACGAGCAGCGCGTTATCATTTTGAAGTGGATAGGAATCGTTTTATTATCGCTCGCGGTGCATTGCGATTGATTTTAGCGCGGTATTTATGTTTGGCTCCAGAAGAAATTCAGTTCGACTATTTAAAACAGGGTAAACCTGTCATTATTCCTGCGCAAAATCCACAAAACATGCAGTTTAATTTATCGCATTCGCATGAAGTTATTTTATGTGGCGTGCACTTTAATCATCCCCTGGGAATAGATGTCGAATACATGAGTCGTGATTGTGACTATTTGGAAATTGCCAAACGTTTTTTTTCTGCAAAAGAATTTGAAGATTTGCAAAGCCTACCATTTTCGCAAATTCCTCTCGGATTTTTCAGTGCTTGGACGCGCAAAGAGGCTTTTATAAAAGCCTTGGGCGATGGTTTATCTTATCCTTTAAAACAATTTGATGTCAGTTTAAAACCAGATTCTTCCGCAAAAATACTTCGCATTCAACGCGATCCTAACGCCGTTAAAAAATGGTTTTTACACGCATTTCGTCCACAAGAAGAGTATGTTGCAGCCGTCGCATTAGCGACTACCATCAATAAAATCCATTTTTGGCGATGGAGTTTATAATCTGTAGCGTGGAACGCAGCGCAGCCGTAGCCTGGAACGCAGCGTAGCCGTAGCCTGGAACGTAGCGCAGCCGTAGCCTGGAACGTAGCGCAGCGGAGATCCAGGAAAACCACCATCAAAAATAACCTTAATTCAAATTAAAAAATTCTGCTT
>JAHCLG010000048.1 GCA_026125385.1 Legionellales bacterium | reverse complement strand
CGAGCTGGGTTTAGAACGTCGTGAGACAGTTCGGTCCCTATCTACCGTGGGCGTTGGAGATTTGAGAAGAGTTGCTCCTAGTACGAGAGGACCGGAGTGAACGAACCTCTGGTGTTCCGGTTGTCACGCCAGTGGCACAGCCGGGTAGCTATGTTCGGACGGGATAACCGCTGAAAGCATCTAAGCGGGAAGCCTCCTTCAAGATGAGATCTCCCTAGGTACTTGATACCTCTAAAGGTCCGTTAAAGACGATGACGTTGATAGGTAAGGTGTGGAAGTGCAGTAATGCATGAAGCTAACTTATACTAATTGACCGTGAGACTTGACCATATATTCAAGCGAGTTTCTGGTATTCTTCTTGTGAAGCGCTTGTTCCAATTTTTCATCACGCTTTGTTAGCTTAACGCTAACTAAGCAAACCGGTTTTCCTGGCGACAATAGCGAGTGGGTCCCACCTGAATCCATTCCGAACTCAGAAGTGAAAACGCTCAGCGCCGATGATAGTGTGGGGTCTCCCCATGTGAAAGTAGGACATTGCCAGGTTTTAATTCAAAAGCCCATAGTTTTAAACAACTATGGGCTTTTTTTATTGCAGTGCAGTCGCATAGCACGCGCACCATTTTCCTTAGAGTCTGTTCAAACCCATATTGAGCTACCCTCTGGCTAAAAAATCGAATTTATTTTGAACAAATTAGTAAACTTTTGCTCGCAGTAAGATTATTTAAACCCTTTATCGCTGGATCCATTCACTTTCACCCTACTCACAGCTTCTATTGAATGATCAATTTGCACGATCTTCATTTCGATGAGCATATAACTTTCTTTGAAAGATTCTAAATTATTGTTTTTTTTGTATTTAATAAAATCAACTTTTTATGAAGTGGGATAGCTCAATGTGGGTTCAATGTCTCCCAGCTTAGCTATAAAATGTGCTAATGTGCTAAGGAAATTTGATAAGCTTGCCGTTCTCTATTACCTATCTTACTCGTCGCTCATTGCATTTAACTCCCGATGGGGATTTTTAAGGGGGATAATCCCGCCTTTTCATCTTAAATTGCCTACCATGCGAGCAAATCTTACACAGGCAAAATCAATCCCTCAAAAGTATTCGCCTGTGAACATTTAGAATATCCTCACAGATCTGCTGATGATAATATGACAATAGGAAGAAGCTTAAAAATAGGATGCGGAGATGGAAGATAAAAAAACGACTGTAGCTATCATCGGCGCTGGTATGGCAGGTATATTATGGGCAAAAAAATTAAAAGCAGCCGGATATTCCATAGTTATTTTTGAAAAATCGGCTCATCTGGGGGGGGTATGGGATCAGATTGCTAATGCTTATTCCCAAGTGCAAATTGCAGAATGCGATTATCGGCTTGAACCATATAACAACGATAGTGATAAGCAGAAAAGCTACCCCACACGTGAGCAGGTTCTCCAGCATTTACACAAAATTGCGGAAAAATACCAGCTTTATCAAGATTTAAAGCTTAATACTGAAGTCATTAAAGTCAGTCAAATAGCAGAAACCTGTTATCAAATTACCTTCAACGAAAATCACCAAATGACCTCTATGATGGTAAATGGTGTTATTGTTCTCACAGGTTTACTACAAACAAAAAAAATGATTGGTTACCCTGGAGAAGAACACTTTTTAGGTAAAATTAGCTATGGGTTGCAGAATGATTTATGCGCTTACGATTTTCGTGGCAAATCGGTGATTATTCAAGGGATGGGATCATTTGCAATTGAAAATGCGCGACAAGCATTATTAAATGGCGCGGAAAAAGTAACCTTGGTGTGTCGCAGTATCAATCTGGTATTTTCTGCATATTTTCATTATCTAACCACGCGCTCACCTATTTATAAAGGACAATCAGCATTAAAAATACTAAAATTACCTTATAAACATATTCAGCGGCTCGATTTATTAGAAAAATTAACTAACTCTACTATAACCGATCAACACGTCGTATCTCCAGTTTCTGACTTTTTTTTCATTGCGCTCTATTATAAAAAACTTGAAATTATAAAGGGTGAGATTACTAAACTTGATAAAAATACAGTGCAAATGAATGAAAGTTTAAAAATTCCGGCAGATCTTATCGTAAAAAACATCGGTTTTGATCAGGAAAAAACCAATATTGCATTAGAGCAATTAATAGGACATTCGTTATTTAATGGCCTATTTCTGAATCAACAAAATAGCTTTGTCTATTGTCGAGAACCCAATTTAAACCAAGTTGACGTGGGAAAAACAGGCTTTTTTACCTTAAGTTATCTATACTCCCAAGAGTTAACGAGCGATTTATTTATTTACTATTTTAAAAATCCACAAAAATTCCGCAAGATCATCACTCAATTTCCGCAATTTCCAGTGCGAGAATTCGACTTGCATAAAAGCGAAATATTCTTGAAAACTATCTGGCAACACGATCGAGAAGGCAAGCGTATAATTAAAGCATGGCTTGCCAATAAATTAATTCGCTCTCATCAACGCTATCCTTATCAGCATTTCATCCAAGAAAATCAGAAAAATTGGTATACGCTTTGCGCCACGCTGGGAAAAAATCAACCCCCGCTAAAGTATCCTTTTAAATCCAAATTATCTTGGTTGAAAAGGACACTCGAAAAAATAAAAATGGCTTACTTGCTTTTTTAGCCACAAAACTTATTGCCGTTGAATCTTAGGCATAAAACTACTGAGGCATGTATTTCAGTAATACTCCTTTGCATTTTTACACGTAGTGCCTCACCTAAAATCCGGTTGTTTTGAGTATATAATCAAAGCACTGGGAGATTATAAATAACATGCAATGCAATCAACTGATCACATAACCCGCTTTACGTAATGCTTTATTTATAGGATCGGTGTTGTAACCTAAAATTTGTTGTTTACCCACCACAATAATCGGAATACCAGGCGCACCCACTTTATTATAAAAATTAATGCCTTCCACTGAACTCACCACACTATAATAATGATAAGGAATGCCATGTTCTTGAAAATAGATTTTCGTCAACATGGTATTAACACAAGAAGGTGCGCCATAAATTTTTACCGGAGCTAAATGTTGATTGGCAGCATTAACTGCTGAAGGCAGGTAAACGGATTGACTCGCACAACCTGCAGAGAGCATTAATATTAGACAAGAAAAAATGAATATTACTGTTTTCATAGGGACTTCTACTAAATTAACGATAATGAAGTTGAATTTTACAAGACAAGAAAATATCTGCAAGCAAATTATTCAATTGGTTTTAAGCTTTCATAATACTGTTTACTTGCCGGAACAGAAACTAGTTCACATTCAGGGTAACGCAAGGCGGTTAATTTGCCACCAAATACACACCCTGTATCGAGGTTAATCGTATTATTTACCCACTTTGCTTCTGCGACGGGGGTGTGACCATAGATAATTTTGGTATCTCCTCGATAATCCTTCGCCCATGGATAACGAATGTGTAAACCATATTGATCGACTTCACTAGATTTCGGCCCAAATAAACAAAAATTTGCCATTTCACCCGAGCAACGACCAATAAATTCTTCTTGCAGTCCAGCATGCGCAACGGCGAGTTTCCCTTCATCGAAGACATAATGATAAAAGCAATCATTTAAAAAATGTTTTGCTTCAAGCCGAAATGATTCTGAAGCCTGTTGTAATTCATCGCGGGTCGTTTCAAAACCATAGGTAAGCGCGACATCAGCGCCGTGTAAATAACGATTTAATTTTTTATCATGATTGCCAAGCACACAATATCCTTGTTGCTGATTTACGATATCCATCACTAAGCGTAAAACACCTAAACTATTAGGTCCGCGATCGCACAAATCGCCCAAAAAAACTAATTTCCGTTGTTGGGGATGGATAATTTTTTGTCGACCATGCAACTGAATTTCGTATCCTAAGCGTTGCAATAATAACACCAACTCATCGTAGCAACCGTGTAAATCGCCTATAATATCGAAAGGGCCAGTTTCATGAATTAAATTACACGGTAAAGGTGACCGACTGAAATTAATCTGAGAAAATTCTTCGGGCATTTTCCACAACAGGGTTTGATGAAATTTTTCATGTTGTTGAATGTGGGGTAATTGAGTTTGTAATTGCTCATGCTGTGAGTAAATGGTTTTTACTAAAAGCGCATCAGTTTTACCTTGTTTTTGTCTAACACAAGTTTCAGGATCGAGATTAAAAATAATTCCAACCGTTAACATATGATACGATTTTGCTAATTTAATAAATTCTAACCGTTGCTCTGGTTGTAAATTGGGAGCATCAATCACGGTGAGCTGATGAGCTTTTAAGCGCTGTGCCACGTGATGATGAAGCTTAGCCATATCTACAGACGAGGGACAACAAATTTCATCAGGTTGAAAATACTGATTGGCAAAATAGGATTTTCCACTACCGGAGGAACCTATTAATAAAATTAACGCCGTTTCTGGTATACTGTAATCATTATTCATGGGGATATTTTGCAACAAATTGGCAGCATTGCCAATCATTCTTTAGCGATAACAACATTTTAACCAGGATGGTGAACATAACCATGAGGTCAACACACTGTTTAATCGTCAATCTCTATATCGAAGCACAAGAGTTACTCCATTATTACCGGGGAAATGTCAATCAAGTATTAGCCACTGCTGAGAATGGCATCACCGTGCAATTCCCTGTCAACGTCCTCAGAAAATTTGTCACACGCCATGGTGTGCAGGGAAAATTTCGGATTTTTTTCGATGAAAATAATAAATTCATCGAGATTGAGAGAGTCGATTAAAATCTCCCCTTATGCGGGGAACGATAAAATTGACACAGGCTACATCTTATTCCCCCCGCCCTGCAAGAAGCTTCCGCATTTTGCAGGGCGTGAGGAGTATTTCACGAGGCGTTTTGCGTGACAATTAATGTTGCAGCAGCGCTTGAAAAACGGCAAGTAAACTGATTGCTGTGATTTGAAAGAGTCGGTGATGAAGAAGCACCCGAAAATTCAGCATTGCATATTATTCCGCTGGCATTCTCAATCTCAACCCCGCCCTGGTTTATCCCGCCCACTTGTGAAGATCCCTTTGGTGCAACATCTGGTTGTTGAGTGCTAAAGTTTCCGCTGGTTGTTAAATGGATAACTTGGGCGGTACTATTATTGACATTAAATTTATAAATAACGGGAAAGGCATTTGCACTATTCATTAGGGTAAAACTTAATATCGTACTGGCGAGTAGTAAAAATTTTTTATTCATGGGGTTACTCCAAATTAGTGATTCAATATTTTTTTTCGTAATTCTTGTAATTGTTTAGCCGTTAATCGTTTCAATTCATTAGAACCACGGGTGATTTTTGCAATACTGACGTTGCCACTTTTAGCAATTTCACGCTGAGTTTTTTCGCCTCGTAACAGCTCTAGTAAAACCCAATAACGTTGTGATAAATCCTCGATTTCTGCCGGCGTGAGAAAAATCGTTAATATTTCTTCTAATGATTTTACGTCCGTGCAGGCTACACACAACTCTAAAAACGCCGGCCATCCCGGGGTGGATTTTTTCATGAAAGTGCCTTCTTGCAAAACTGATGTAATGTTACATCATTACAAAAAAATGTCAAGCACTCTGTTAAAATAAACGGTATCGCTGATCAAATTATCGTTGCAGTTTGAGATACCGGTCTTTAGAGCGTAAAGAGTACAAGTTCTTAGAAGGGCTGGACTGCTTGCTAATAAAGCTGCGCGATAAAAAGATGACGAGCGCTATATTCTTTTAATGAAGAGAGGTACCTCATGATGCTCACCACATCTTGAAGTGTATTGGATATGTCATACGCGTGAGCTGGTGAAGGGTACAAAACTTTTCTCAACCATAGACAAGCCAAGCATAAGCGCGCATTACTCAAAGTCATTTCACACCACAGTATGAAACCGCAGCGAATGACTAAAAAGAAAAATGGAGTTTCTATCGAGTAACTGCACCAAGCTTAGCTCCATGAAAAAATTTAAATATCGTAAAATTTGCGTTAAATACCATGACAAACCAAGCAAAATGTGTTACAAAATTCCTTCAGTAAATACAAGGACATGGCTCAAGCAAATGGCAAATCACGCAACAAAACAACCTGTAGGTCTGTGGTATCTCTCCGTTTCATTTGCAATCTTAAGTTTTGGTTTTGGTATTCTTCTTTCGTTATTAGTCTTATATCTCACCGAGCGTTTTGGTTTTTCCGATAAAGCGGCCTACGCGCTTTTTGCCATGTTTAACACCTGTTTATATATCATGCCGCTCTATACCGGGCGTATCGTCGATTGGTTTGGCTACCAACGCTCGTATTTAGTCGGCGTTAGTTTTATTATCATCGCCTTTTTTTTGATGGGCTGTCGCAGTGAATCAATTATCTATTGGGGTTTAGCATTATTTATTATGGGCGCAAGCTTTAATTCCACCGCTTTTTTAGTTTTGCAGGGAAAATTATATGCTAAAGACGATATCCGTCGCCAAAGCGCTTTTACGTTATCCTACATGATTATGAATTTAAGTTATTTACTTTCTTCCATCACCGGCGGATATATTCAGCATCAATACGGTTATAGTTGGGCATTTTTGATTTCAGGTGGTGTAGCGATTGGTGCAATTATCGTATTTTGTTTAGGGATCAAAACATTAACGCCACATCCTTCTCGTCAAGTGCAAGCAGTATTAAACTGGCGTCCCGCTAAATTACTGGCTGGCTTATTAATTATGGCATTGTGGCCAGTTGGAATTTGTTATTTTGCCTTACGCCATGCTACCAGCAGTACTAATTTTATTTTAGTCTTAGGTGCCATCGTTATTGTGGGTATTTTAGCGGTTGCCTTTACCCAACCGCAGCGAGTGAATCGCTATCGGATACTCGCTTTCATTTTATTAAGTTTAGTCTCCATTGGTTTTTGGTCTCTTTATATGTTGGAGCCTTCGCTATTAACAGTCTTTATCAAAAATCATGTCGATCGGATCGTGCACGGTCATACCATCCCACCCTCGGTATTTTATGGGTTAAACCCCTTCTACATTATCACCGTCGGCTGGCTATTAAGTTATTTGTGGATTTATTTACATAAACACAATCGTGATATGAGTATTCCCGCTAAATTTACCGCGTCCTTAATTATTATGTCGAGTGGGTTTTTACTCTTAGTCGTGGCTATTGGTTTTGCTAACGCAGTTGGAAAAATTCATATCGTTTGGATTTTATTATGTTACTTATTTTTTACCGTCGGCGAATTATTTATTGCCCCAATTGGTAATGCCATGGTAGGAAGTTTAGCACCAGAAGGGCTAGAGGGATTTTTAATGGGCGTTTGGCAATTTTTTATAGGTTTTTCAGCAACAGTTTCGGCATATCTTGCCAAGCTAGCCACGACCCAGCCAGAGTCTGGGGTACAATCATTAACAGTCTATCATCAAGCGTTTTTAAAAATTGGACTCTTTGGTGCAGTCATTGCCTTGGTATCATTATTATTATTGCCTTTAATCAAAAAAATCATGATGAATGTAAAGCAACATCAGGATACCGTAATGGGTCATTAAAACGCTGTATTTTACTTGATAGCGTGCGTATCAATGGATGAAAAGGAATTTTTTATGGAGAATGCAAAATCATCGCCACAATCCCTCTCCTTACTCACCTTATCTGCGTTAGGGGTCGTATTTGGCGATATTGGTACTAGCCCTTTATATGCAATTCGCGAATCGCTGGATAATCTCCCAATCAACTTAATTGATGTTTTAGGGGTGTTATCTTTAATTTTTTGGTCATTAATTATAGTCATTTCATTAAAATACATTTGTGTGGTGTTACGCGCCGATAACGATGGCGAAGGTGGAATACTGGCTTTGTTGGCGTTACTTAAACGCAAAAACAGCCGTGCGATAAAATTATTTTTTATCATAAGTATTTTTGGTGCGGGATTAGTTTTTGGTGATGGTATGTTAACACCGGCTATTTCCGTCGTCAGTGCCATTGAAGGTTTAAAAATTATTGCACCTATTTTTTCAGATTGGACAATACCCATTGCCTCAATTATTTTAATTGGCGTGTTTGCCTTTCAGTCGTTTGGTACCGCTAAAATTGGTTTTGCCTTCGGTCCCATTGTCCTCGTGTGGTTTATTATTTTAGGCATTTTAGGTTTAGTGCAAATTATTAATGATCCCATTGTGCTAAAAGCCATCGATCCCTATTATGCCTTTGATTTTATTCGCTACAATGGTTGGCATGGCTATGTATTATTGGGTGGAATCTTTTTAGTCGTCACTGGCGGTGAAGCCTTATACACAGATTTAGGCCACTTTGGCAAAAAACCTATTCGCTTAGGTTGGTTTTGTGTGGTGTTACCAGGATTATTACTCAATTATTTTGGTCAAGCCGGATATTTATTATTGCATCCCGAAGCCATTGCCAATCCGTTTTATTTCATTGCTCCGAAATGGTTTTCCTTGCCCTTATTATTCATTGCCACACTAGCCACCATTATTGCATCACAGGCTGTTATTTCTGCAACTTTTTCCATCATCAAACAAGCGGTATTATTAGGTTTATACCCCCATTTAAATATTGTACAAACCTCAAAAGAAGCAAAAGGTCAAATTTATATACCACAAGTTAATTTTATTTTAGCGATTGGTACTTTAGTATTAATTTTTACCTTTCAATCCACTGCGGCATTAACGCATGCCTATGGTATTGCGGTTAATTTAGAAATGTTATTAGTGACGTTGATGATTGCATTTGTCGCGCATCGCTATTGGCAATGGAATTTATCACGAATATTGCTGGTTTTTTCTTTGTTTTTAATGGTTGATGCTGCTTTTCTTGGCGCTAACTTGCAAAAAATTGCGACCGGTGGATGGGTGCCTATTGTTTTTGCTTTGACCTCAGCGTTTATTATGTATACCTGGACTAAGGGCATGGATTATTTACGCAAAACGTATCATGGTCGACATGAAGATTTACCGAGTATTTTAAAACAATTAAACTACGCCGGATTAAATAAATTATCGGGATTAACGGGGATTTTTATCACCGATATTTATGATCAAAGCGGGGTGAGCTTTTTACATTTTTTAAAATTAAATCGGGCAATTCCCGAAAATATTTTAATTGTAAATTATATGGTAGGTAATTTTCCTTATGTGCGAGAAGACAAACGTTTTTGTTTAGCGCATTTAGACGTTAATATTTGTCAGCTTACGTTAAATTATGGTTTTATGGATTATATCGATATTCCAAAAGCACTTAAATTAGCCTGTGAAAATGATATTTTACCCTATGAAATTGACATTGATGCTGCAACGTATTTAATTGAAGTTCCCAATATCGTTGCCTCCCGCAAGAGAAAAACCTTATGGTTTTACTGGCAAGAAAAATTATTTTCATTTTTAATGCGCAATTATTCTGCCAATTTAAACATCGAATTTTACAATTTACCCTTCGATCGCACCATCTCCATCGGCACTTATTGCATCGTCTAACATAACGCAGCCGTAGCCTGGAACGGAGCGCAGCCTGTAGCCTGGAACGGAGCGCAGCCTGTAGCCTGGAACGGAGCGTAGCGGAGATCCAGGTTCAGAACATTAAAAAAACTCCGATCCTGGATCTCCGCTGCGCTCCGTTCCAGGCTACGGCTGCGCTACGTTCTAGGCTGATTGAACTGCTGCATTTCAACCTCGCGTGACGGATCACATAGATTTTTTGCCCATTCTTTAATACCTTGCATAGTCCTAGTTTCAAAATTCTGTGAAAGAGGTAGACTATTCTCTGTAAATGTATGGTTACGTTTGAAATTTACTACACAGAAAAATAATGACTTCCCATTTTCATTTCCAGTTAAGTCATGATGAATCTTTATAGCAAGTGAGTGCGCAAAGGTAGCTTGCGGAGTTTTAATAGCTACTAAGGCTGGCTGAAGAAAATCTTTTAATTGAATTAATTTTGACATTGTTAAGTTAAAACTAGAGCAATGCTCTATCATTTTACTAATCGGAGTTTTTAGCATTAACTCAATTAATAAAATGATCTGATTATCACTTATTTTATTAGCATTTTTATTTGCACACCAATAGGCGTCGGCTAATATTTCGATTAGCTGAATTTGTTCTTGAGTAACGTGAGCTATACCTGATAAATCCTCATAGTTTGCATGTTTTACTTTATGATCAAGTTGAGAGCTTGTATTCCAAAAAGAATATTGAAGGTTATAATTTTGAGAACTTGAACTTGAACTTGAACTTGAACTTGA
>JAHCLG010000047.1 GCA_026125385.1 Legionellales bacterium | reverse complement strand
TTACCATAATACAGTTTTAATTGCTGTAATAAAGTCGTAAACGGACTTTTTTTCACAAATGCTGAATCCATATCATCGCTCCATTTTCCCGATGCTAAATTAACTAACACAGGAATTTGATGGTTTAGTTTAGGATACAGCGCTAATAACCAATTTTGGTGTATGATACCTAATTCTTTACTGCCAATAATTAATTTACCCATATCATGTTTTACTATCACATAACCAGTTTTTGGATCGACACTAAAATAATTAGCACTTTGCGTGGCCAGTAACTTTTCATTAGGATGTGTAGACATCACTGCTTGCGGAGTAAAACCACTGCTTAAATAAAAATAGCGTGGTGAATTTGGCGGTGTGGATTTTCCTAAAATAATCTTGGCAAGAGAAATGCCTTCTTGTTGTCCCACAGGAAGATGCAATAAATCGAGAATAGTGGGCTTAATGTCGATTAAAGAAACTTGCTCATCGATTTTTTTATTCAGATTTTTCGCTGGAGTATTTAATAATCGCCAAGAAAATACAATGTGATATTGATCCATCGATAAAATATCGGTGCCGTGTCCAGTAGAAAAATCCAATGCAATGGGTGGGTCGTAACTGGCGAATAATTTTTTTAACGCACTATGGTTGATATCACCTTGATACATGTTGGGATGAGTTAAACGATCGGGTACACCCAATGCTTCGCCATGATCTGAAATGACAACAACAATGGCATGTTGCAGTAAATTATCCTGTTGTAAAAAATTAATTAATTCCGCAAATTGTTGATCAGCCGTTTGCACAGCTTGATCATAAAGATAATGTGCTTGTGAAGAATTCAGTGGCGGGGGAATATATTTTAATTTTTTTGACCAACCATAAGGATAGTGAGGTAAACAAAAATGCACGCATAAAAAAATCGGTTGATGAAAGTTTTGTCGTAATCCTTGTTCAACCATGTGATTAAAACGCTGAGGATCATAAGTGGCTAAGGTTTGACGATTTCCCGTATTATAAGGAAAAAGCCAATGTCCAATCGAGGTATTAATGACTAAATTCGACAAAGGAAAATCATTTAAATTGCCTAAAATAAAATCTAATAAACCGATTTTAGGCCCTAAAATTTCATCAAAATTATAACGTTTGTCAATATTACTAAAGCGTTTATCATCCGTTGCGTAAATCGTGTGATAGTGATGTTGTTGTAATACGGCGGCGAGATTATTATCCAGATGTAAAAATTGCGGATCGATTAAATCATATCGCGCCCCATGCTTAAGTGGATAATTTCCCGTTAAAATACTCATCCACGCCGGAAATGTCCGCGCGAGCGGTGTGAGCGCTTGATTAAAATTGGTGGCAGAGTGTAAAAATGTATCGAGATGCGGTGTTAATTTTACGGATGAATTATAGACGCCAGTATGATCAGGACGTAATGAGTCGATGCCAATAATAATCACATTAGGCGATGAGGCAGGGGCAATATAATGATTAATGGTAGGTTTACTATAGAGCGTATAAAAAATCGCGCTTATCAACGACACAATAATTAAAATGCTGCAAATTCCATAACTTTTTCCTTGCTGAAAAGCATGGGTGATCCATTGTAATACCGCAATAACTACCATGATAGCTAATGGAATAAGCAATAGTATCAGTAAATAAATGCTGAGCGTGTGGGGAATAATTTCTGCCAGTAATTTAGAAAATTGGGAAAGCGGATAATAATATTCGTTCGCCAGCATAATACACACAATGGCGAGCACCCAGGTCCAGAGGCTTAAGGTATTTGCCTGTGTCTGATCCATTTCCCAAAAGGAAAAATTTAAGCGCAGGATCACCCACAATCCCAGCACGAGTAACAGATGCAAACCTAGGAAAGCCACAATACATTGTAATAGACCGGGTAGTATAATATGAGGGAAGGCAATATGCTGATGCAGTATTTCAGCGGCTTTTAAGTAATCAAAATTATTGGTAATCGCAAAGGCAATTTGCACCCCAATAAAAAAAAGGGTTAACCAACTTAAAAATCGCAAAGTTCCAGTAATCCGTCTGGCTCGACAAAAAATGAGTCGCGATGTCATTGCATACCTGCTGGGTGATAAAAATGTTAAAAATCATAACAGGTGTGATTAAAAAAGGCTATTTCCTCCTCTTGAAAACTTGACACGCACCCCCATATCGCTATCATTAGCACTCTAGTTAAGAGAGTGCTAACTTAGAGCCTTTAAACAGGCTTTTAAAATTAGTACAAAATCATTCATCATAACGCCAGTTGAGGAGTTAAGAACTATGAGCGTTAAAATTCAGCCCTTACACGATCGTGTCGTTGTTCGTCGCAATGAAGAGAGCAAAACTACTAAAGGTGGTATCGTTATCCCCGATACAGCCGGTGAAAAACCCATTAGCGGTACAGTGCTTGCTGTTGGCCCAGGTAAAACCTTGGATAACGGTGATATCTGTGCGTTAGCTGTTAAGAAAGGCGATAAAGTCTTATTTGGCAAATACGCGGGTACCGAAGTTAAATTGGATGGCGAAGAATTGGTCGTCATGCGTGAAGAAGATATCATGGGTATTATCGACTAATTATTTTTTAACGAGGAAAAATCATGTCTGCAAAAGAAGTTTATTTTTCAGAAACTGCGCGCAACAAACTGGTTAACGGTGTTAACGTGCTTGCGAATGCAGTTAAAGTAACCTTAGGCCCACGCGGTCGTAACGTTGTATTAGAAAAATCGTTTGGTGCGCCAACGATTACTAAAGACGGTGTATCTGTGGCGAAAGAAATCGAACTAAAAGATAAGTTCGAAAACATGGGTGCTCAAATGGTTAAAGAAGTTGCTTCACAAACTTCTGATTTAGCCGGTGATGGCACCACCACAGCAACCGTTATCGCTCAAACTATTTTATTAGAAGGCGTTAAAGCGGTTGCGGCCGGTATGAATCCAATGGATTTAAAACGCGGTATCGATAAAGCAGTGACCGTTGCTGTTGAAGAATTGAAAAAAATGTCCAAACCTTGCAAAGACGATAAAGCGATTGCACAGGTCGGAACAATTTCTGCTAATTCTGACGATGCAGTGGGTAATATCATTGCTGAAGCGATGGCAAAAGTGGGCAAAGAAGGTGTTATTACTGTTGAAGATGGCAATAGCTTTGATAATGAATTATCAGTGGTTGAAGGTATGCAATTCGATCGCGGTTACACCTCACCTTATTTTGTCAACAATCAACAAAGCATGAGTGCTGAACTTGAAAATCCTTACATCCTTTTAGTGGATAAGAAAATCACTAATATTCGTGATTTACTCCCAGTCTTAGAAGGTGTAGCAAAATCCGGTCGTCCTTTATTAATCATTTCTGAAGATGTCGAAGGCGAAGCGTTAGCAACTCTCGTGGTGAATAACATTCGTGGTACCGTTAAAGTCTGTGCGGTTAAAGCACCTGGCTTTGGCGATCGTCGTAAAGAAATGTTAAAAGACATCGCAATTTTAACGTCCGGTGTGGTCATTTCTGAAGAAGTGGGCATGCAATTAGAAAATGCTTCGATTAACGAATTAGGTACTGCAAAACGTGTTGTAGTCACTAAAGAAAATACCACGATTATCGATGGTTCTGGCAAGAGCAAAGACATTGAAGCTCGTTGCAAAGAAATTCGTCGTTTAGCGGATGAAAGCACCTCTGATTACGATCGCGAAAAATTAAAAGAACGCTTAGCTAAATTATCTGGCGGTGTTGCTGTGATCAAAGTCGGTGCGGCTACTGAAGTTGAAATGAAAGAAAAGAAAGCCCGTGTTGAAGATGCGTTACACGCAACTCGCGCTGCGGTTGAAGAAGGTATCGTACCTGGCGGTGGCGTTGCATTAATTCGTGCAATTAAAGCCGTGAAAAAATTAGAAGCGCTAAATGAAGATCAAGCTATCGGGATCAAAATTGTGACCCGTGCGATGGAAGCACCTCTTCGCCAAATCGTGACCAATGCTGGTGAAGAAGCTTCTGTGATCCTAAGCGAAGTCGTGAATGGTAAAGGTAACTTTGGTTACAATGCCGCAACTCGCGAATTTGGTGATATGGTTGAAATGGGAATTTTAGATCCAACTAAAGTAACCCGCACTGCATTACAAAACGCTGCTTCAATTGCTGGCTTAATGATTACCACGGAATGCATGGTTGCTGAACTTCCTAAGAAAGATGAAGCTGCAATGCCTGGTGGTGACATGGGTGGCATGGGCGGAATGGGTGGCATGGGCGGCATGATGTAATCAAGCTGTCGATCGACCTACAAAAAACCCGGCAATTGCCGGGTTTTTTTATACTCTTCACATTTGAAGATATTAAACAATTTTCTTAAAAACGTTAATCGTACAAGGTCCCCAACTCATTTCCATTAATTGAGAATATAATTGTTGATAATGGGTGCTGGGTAAACTTTTGGTACACAACATCACGCGCCCACCTGTACGGAGTTCCTGATTTAATTTATTAACGGTTTTTTCCCAAATATCGCCAATAAAACACGTCGCATTGATATAAACAATATCAGCGTCGCTAATGTCTTGTTTGAATAAATCATCGTGTAAATAGCTAATATTAAATTGTTTACCGTTAAATTCTGGGCGAGGATCTTGGTTGAATTTTTCCAGTTGATCGGCACTGAGTTTATGCAGCGCATCTAAAAGTTCAACACCGCACGCTTTGGAAAAATCGCCTAATAAGGCTGCCATCATTACGGCTTTGCCAGAACCCGAGCCGAGATCGTAAAATACTTCCCCGGGTTTAGGATCGGCAATATCTAACATGGTGGTAAATGTATCGTAGGTGATTTCACCGTAGACAAAGCAATCGTTGTCTAGATTTAAGCGTTTACGTTCATCGAGCGAGACCCGTCGCGCATCGAGATTGCCATAAATGCGATTCATAACCGCCACCGCATTCTCAAAATTCGGATTTTTTATTTTAGGGGATTCCATAAATCAAACCTGTTTGTTGTTAGGGTAGAGTGACTATTGTAAAAGGACATGGCACGACAAGCAAATTAAAATATTGCATTATTAAAAGAGCCATGATAAATAACGGTTTTAGAGAGCATTTTGCAGGGAAGTCCTATGTCCGTGAAAATAGTAATTACGATAATTTCCGTGTGTTTAACCTCCACACTTTATGCCATCAATCCAATCCCTAGGCCAACCATTACCGATCCTGCAAAAGTGGCATTGGGTGAAAAGCTCTATCACGATACTTTACTGTCTGCCGATGGCACCATCTCCTGTGCGACGTGTCACGATTTAAATAAAGGCGGAGTGGATGGGTTGCCGGTGTCGAAAGGGATCCACCAGCAAAATGGCGTGATCAATGCGCCTACCGTTTATAATTCAGCTCATAATTTTGTGCAATTCTGGGATGGTCGCGCTAAAGATTTAGCCGAGCAAGCCAAAGGTCCGGTGGAAAATCCGCTAGAAATGGGGGATACGTGGCCGAATGTCGTGAAAAAAATAAAAGCCAATCAAGAATATCAAGCATTGTTTGCGAAGAGTTATCAGGGTGTGATTTCAGAAGATACTATCGTGGATGCGATCAGTGCCTTCGAAAAAACCTTAGATACCCCCGATTCACCCTTCGATCACTATTTACGTGGCGATAAACAGGCAATTTCTCCGCTTGCGCAAAAAGGCTATGAATTATTTCAAACTCGCGGTTGCGTAGCGTGTCATAACGGCGATTATTTCGGTGGCACGATGTATCAGCGCTTAAATCCAGACTATTTTAAAGAACGAAACACTCCGATTACTACTGCCGATCTGGGGCGTTATAACGTCACTCATAACGAAGCCGATAAATATTTTTTCAAAGTGCCGATGTTACGTAATATTGCGGTCACCGCGCCGTATTATCACGATGGTCAGGTGAAAACTTTAGACGAGGCTGTGACTAAAATGGCGAAATATCAATTAGGCCAAACCTTAAGTGGATCCGATGTCAAAGCGCTTGTGGCATTTTTACAAAGTTTAACAGGCACTTATAAAAATGTGCCATTGGATAAAATGGGTCATTCTCGTAAGAATTGATCAGATGCCGGAAATTAAATTAGAAAACCCTCTGCTAATGCCTGTTCTTTGGTGATCCGATAACCGCGTCCTGCCTTGGTGCTATCGGTGGGGCGCAAATTTAAATTATGTCGCAACTGTTCGGCAAATTGCTGCAACTCCGTTTTTTCACCTTGAATTAATTCTAATTCTACTTCGCAAATCGGAAAACGCGTTTGCGCGGCTTTCACATAACCTTGATCTAACGACACTTGAATGGTGGTATTACTTTGAAACTCGATACACCAATTTTCACGAGTAAATACTGTGGCGAATAAGGGTTGGATCTGTTTTTCTAAACCATGATCAAAAATTAAGGTTTTTAAGTAATCATGCGGTAATTGAGAAAAATTAGGTTGGTTTTCATTCAACTCGATTTCCCATTCGTGTCGTTCATGCATGCCATTATGACTGGCTTCGGTGGTTTTAATGGTTTGCATAAAACGCCCATTTTCTTGGCGAATTCGCAAGACAAAGCCATGTCGACGTAGAAAATGATCGTTGGTGTCGTAATAATCGGAGTGCAATTCTAAAATTTCATGATGATAAGCGCGAGAGAGGGATTCTAGAGTTTTAAAACGAGCGATTTGATCCGGTTTGATACTGAGCTTAATTTCAACTTCCAATGGCATAGTTATATTCCTAATATCGCAAATCGGCATTGTAGCGGATTGCTCGAGAAATTCAATACTAACTTCAAGTCGATAACAGTGCAAAATTGATGGTTTACAAATCCAGGGAGATATTGCCATAATAGCCGCCATTACTCGGAGGGGGTAAGATGAAATCACCAATGCTAAATCTGTTCGGGCGCTCACCCATCAAACCATTGCAAAAGCACATGAGCACGGCTTTTAAATGTGCGCAACACTTAATTCCTTTTTTTAATGCAGTTTTTGCTGGAGACTGGGAAAATGCTTCCCATATTCGCGATGAAATTTCTAAATTAGAAAAAGAAGCAGACGATATGAAAAAAGATATTCGTTTGCATTTACCCAAAGGATTATTTTTACCCGTACCACGCACCGATTTATTAGAAGTATTATCCATGCAAGATCGCTTGGCGAATCGCGCTAAAGATATCACCGGAATTGTAGTTGGACGCAAATTATTATTGCCCGATAATCTCAAAAAATTATATCAACAATTTTTAGCGCGCTGTATCGATGCCGCAGCACAAGCCCATAAAGCAATTAATGAATTGGATGAATTATTAGAAACCGGTTTTAAAGGAATTGAAGTTAAACTGGTGGAAGAAATGATCGTAGAACTTCACCAAATCGAACACGATACCGATGAAATGCAAATTGAAATTCGCAAAATTTTATTTGCTCAAGAAGATACATTAAATCCCGTGACAGTAATTTTTTTATATAAACTCATCGAATGGACAGGAGATTTAGCCGATCGCGCGGAAAATGTTGGAGGACAATTGCTACTGTTACTGGCACGTTAATAATTCATTTAATTTTGGAGCGTTATGGAACATTTTTTAGTTTATATTCTTGCCGCAGGAATTTTAGGTTTGGTGATGACGTGGGGTGTGGGGGCAAATGATTTAGCCAATATCATGAGCACCACCATGGGATCAAAAGCGATTTCTGTTCGCCAAGCCATGCTCATTGCCATTATTTTTGAATTTGCTGGGGCATTTTTTGGTGGCGCGAATGTCACTGCCACCATTCGCACGGGGATCATCAATAGTCAAAGCGATATTTTAATTCAACAACCCCATTTATTAATTTATGGCATGCTCGCCGTATTAATGTCGGGGACGGTTTGTATGTTGCTCGCCAGTTTTTTAGGCTTGCCGGTATCTATCACCAATGCCATTGTGGGAGCGTTAGTCGGTTTTGGTGCTATTGTATTAGGTGTCAACGCCATTCACTGGCAGAAAGTCATTTATATTGCCATCAGTTGGGTAAGCTCACCGTTAATTGCAGGCATCGTCGCGTATTTTTTATTTCGATCCATTCAAAGTTTAATTTTATCTAAACCAAGGCCTGTGCGTGCCTTGCGTCGCGCCGTTCCCATTTATTTATTTTTAATTGGGATCGTTCTTTCCATCATGGTCATCATTAAAGGATTGCGTCATTTTGGATACGATATTCATCTAGGTTCCGAAATTATTATCACTATTTTATGTAGTGTGTTAATTACCCTCCTAGGTTTATGGATTATTAGTCGCATCAAAATTAAGCCCAGTCACAAACATCATCCGCGTTATGTTTACATTGAAAAAGTCTTTGGCATTTTAATGGCATTTACCGCCTGCGCCATGGTATTTGCGCATGGTTCGAATGATGTCGCCATTGCCACAGGCCCCGTGGTGGCCATTGTTAATATTGTCAGTCATGGCGGACGTTTAGTAAACACACATGTGATTGGGGAAGCTTGGGTGATTCTCTTAGGTTGCACGGGTGTCGTTTTGGGTTTACTCATGTATGGAAAAAAAGTTATTCAAACCGTTGGCACCGGCATTACTGCACTAACACCTTCTCGCGCATTTGCTGCAACCATCGCCGCCGCCACCACCGTGGTCATTTCCACCGGCACAGGTATTCCCGTTTCTGCTACTCAAACCTTAGTGGGTGCCGTATTTGGCGTGGGTTTAGCCCGCGGCATTGGCGCACTGAACCTCACTGTAATCCGCAATATTTTATTCTCCTGGATCATAACACTCCCTGCCGCTTCTGCCTTAGCTATTGTGTTTTATTTAATTTTGCGATTATTTGGAGCTGGCTGAAGGCGATGATGAATACATTTTGTCGATAGCACTTATTGCATAATAACAAGAAAAGCCAGTGAATCAGCGTATTTGTGAAAATTTAAAGCGAGTGAACGTTTATGAATAAAGAAGCCGGAGGTTAATATGAATCAGCAGCAATTAGTGGTTTTTAATGAAAAAAATATTCGTCGGCAATACTATCAAGAAGAATGGTATTTTTCGATTATCGATATCGTTAGCGTGCTCTCTGAAAGTTCTAATCCGCGTCGTTATTGGTCGGACATTAAGCGTCAATTGGTCAGTAAAGAAGGCTTTTCTGAACTGTACGAAAAAATCGTACAGTTGAAAATGCCAGCACCGGATGGGAAATTACGAGAAACGGACTGCGCTAACACCGAAACCTTATTACGCATAATTCAATCGATCCCATCTCCCAAAGCCGAACCCTTTAAACGTTGGCTTGCCAAAGTGGGTTACGAGCGCATTCAAGAAATTGAAAATCCAGAACTCGCGCAAGAACGCATGAAACAACTTTATGAACAAAAAGGCTATCCCAAAGACTGGATCGATAAACGCTTACGTGGCATCGCCATTCGCCAAAATTTAACGGATGAATGGCAAGAGCGAGGCATTACCCATGAAAAAGATTATGCGATTTTAACCGCAGAAATTTCCAAAGCCACGTTTGGCATGACGCCCAGTGAATATCGAGACTATAAAAAATTACCGAAACAATCCAAAACCAATTTGCGCGATCACATGACAGATCTAGAATTAATTTTTACGATGCTAGGGGAAAAAGTAACCACAGAAATTTCACAACAAGAAAAACCTCAAGGCATGTCAGCAAATAAAAATGTAGCCAAACGTGGCGGACGCGTTGCCGGCAATGCTCGCATTGAAACAGAAAAAGAATTAGGCCGTAGTGTGGTGAGTTCAGATAATTATTTGGCGTTAACCAAAACTAAAAAAATTAAGCAGGATGGGTGATGGGAAAATCGAAAATAGAAAGTAGTAAACTATGCAATATTGCACTTATTGTTTGAACTCGCAAATCACAAAAAGCGCCCAAAAAAGAAATTGAGACAGCAGAAAAGCGTATGCTGGAGGTATTTAAAAATGAAAGCACTTACATTAACTGATTATATTGATAAAAAATTAAAAACAGATTCGGAGTTTGCCGAATATTACGCGCGTGAGCAAATTATCAATAACATTGCTGAAATGATTGTGGAGGCTAGAAAAACAGTGCATTTAACTCAATCAGAGTTAGCTAAAAAGATTGGAACATCTCAATCGGTTATTTCCCGTATTGAAAGTGGTAATAGTGCATTTATTCCTTCATTAGAAACTTTAGTGAGAATTGCTGCTGCATTAGATATGAAGTTACAATTACAGATGAGAAGAACATAACTCATAACTCATAACTCATAACTATTCCTTTATATACTATTTTGAAGATACAAAGTTGGGTTGAACAAAGTAGAAACCTAACTTCAACAAAAGAATTTTTTCGACTATCAACAATGAGC
>JAHCLG010000046.1 GCA_026125385.1 Legionellales bacterium | reverse complement strand
TGATATGGCAACCATTTTCCGGACATAAAATTTATTTCGCGACCATAAATTCTGAGAATTGAGTAATGTTACAATTATTCGTTTACCCTGAGTTATTTGGGATACCAGACAATAACCCTTTTGTGTCCACTTTAATTAGACCACTTCAAAACCGTATCTCATTGATTTTTAGCCTTGCTGCTTATTTTAAAGCAGCGGGTGAACTGCGCTCTGCGACTCAAAGTCAATATGCTACGTCTCAGCCGAGCGAATTATCAATATGCCGTAATTCCCTGTCTCGAAATAGGCAATTTCTTACCCTGCTGTACACCACTCTTCGCACTGGGGATTTTGCAAGGATGTGCTAGACTCAATATAGGGGTTGGCGATGTGTGAGTTAACAGCATGAAAAAAAGCAAGAATTGGCTCTGGGAACATGAAAAATTCACCAATGGCTATAATTGTGTGGAATTAAAATCTTGGGGAATTTTGCACGATTTTTTAATTCGTCACGACTATACGTATCCTAATTTTATTTTTCGCGGTCACTCGCGCGAAAGTTTTACCTTAGTTTCACCCTTGCAACGCGATTTAGCCGAACTCGTACGGCTTGATAAATATCATTATTTAGAAAATTTTAAACTCGCCATTCGCGGACGGATGAAAGCGGATATTAATCGTTATTTTTCCGAAAAAGAATTGTGGGTAATCGGCCATAATCATGGTTTAAAAACACCTCTGCTCGCCTGGACGCAAGCACCATTTATTGCCACGTTTTTTGCATTTTATAACGAACGCAAATTAACCTTATCCGCAGAAGCCAAACCACGCGATTTAAAACTTGCGAAAGATTTAATTCAAGAACATCGGACGATTTATATTTTAAATCGTCGTCATATTGATGAGTTGCGAAAAGAATATCGTTTGGATATTTTAGCTGAGCTTTATCCTAAAGCGATCGATTATTTAAAACAAATTGCTGGCAATGTGGTTTCATTTAATGATCGCGTTTTTTTAGATCAATATATTGATCAAATTCTTAATAGCGGTAATAAATCGAATTTTCCCGCCGATTTTGTTTCGGCCTGTCGCACGGCAACGTATAATCGCGATCGCGAAATGATTGATATTTTTGAACCCACCATGCTCGATAATCCTCGTTTAATTAGCCAGGCATGTTTATTTACCTTGCATCCAATGGATACCACGCTAGAAAGCTGGGTCCAAGATTATTTTGAAGACTGCGAAGATGAAGTATTGATTAAAGTTAACATGCCTAATAATCAACGCGAATTATGTTTGCAAACCCTTCATCAAATGAATATTAATAATTTAAGCCTATTTCCCGATCTCGACGGCGCCGCCCGTTATTGCAATGATTTATTGAAAGGCCTTTATTAAAATAACCTGTACGTAGCCTGGAACGGAGCTTGCCGTAGCCTGGAACGGAGCGCAGCGGAGATCCAGGATCTGAGTTCTAAAATAGTTCTGATCCTGGATCGCAGCGCAGCGAAGTTCCAGGCTACAGGCTGCGCTCCGTTCCAGCCTTGTGCGGGATACATTACACTAGTAATTTCAAGTTTTGGCGTTATACTCTACTCCTCAAACAGGTGATTACAGAACTAATCGTTCGTGCGTGTTTAAAAAAGAGCAATAAATAAATCAACTCTAAGAGGAATAGATCATGAGCTTTACTTATATCGACTTTAATAATAATAAAACCAGCGTTGAAGCTTCTATTCAAGCAGAATATGAAGCTGCTTTGAAATTATTTTATGATAATATCACAGAAACTTTGAATCTCAACTCACTGATTAAAAACAAGATCACCGATCCAAATGATGATCCTTTTATCAATAGTCTCGAAGATCCGCTGAGTGGTGAAATTAATGTTCACACGGTGGTAGTGAGTGATGGTTCTGCTCTTCGCTCTCAGTCTGCTGTTATGCTGAATGACTGGGCGCATCCAAATAGTGTTAATTTGAGAACTACTGATATTTTTCGCCAGGCTTACATTCTCAAAAAAGTAGTTTATGCCCCGCTATCTGCTGTATACCATAAAGCTTATACCAATAAAATTTACGCATTTTCTATAAAAGATTTCCATGACAATGAAATAGCTACACCCGTTTTTTTAATTGATGCTGCTGGGTTGCCGATCCCTGGAGCGGTATGTGATAAGTTCACATGGGAAAATAATAAAGAAGCTTGTCAAAAAAAATGGCCTTCTGCTGTAAATTATCGTGTTGATACTCATACGCTACAAATCATACAAGAACAAAATAAATTATTAGCCCCTCATATTAAACAACAAAATGATAATCAAGTCAGTGCCTCAAGCAGTTCATCAGCAAGTTCAGACAATCAAGATAAATCCGCCTTGAATGATACACTCACTATCGTAGATAATTACATCCGCTTAAACAATCAAGCTCAAGCGAAACGTACTTTAGAAGAAGCTTTAAAAAAGACCATCCCTAGTAATAAGGATGATAAAAAAACCATTGAAAAATTATTATTTAACATTTGCTCAACTCAACCAGCCTATTTTGCCTTATTAAGCAAAGCACATTTAAAACTAGCCGAATTATATTATCAAGAATCTAACTTTGCAGCAGCAGAAAATGTCTTGAGTCTACCTGCTAAAATTATGCGAGATAGCTGTCACTTACATTTACAAGCGAATAATAATTTAAACGGTCATTCTATTTCTACGTCTGTGATTGTACAATCAATGTTCCGCATGGGGGATACTTTGCGTGCCAACGCGGATCGCGGAAAAGATTTGCAAGAAAAACTGACCCTGTTTGCAACTTCGATTGAATATTATTTATTAGGTTACCAGGCATCTATAGATTATGTTACTCAAAACCCTGAATCATTCGATGCCAATGCGTTAACCTACTATGGTTTAACTTGCCTAGAAAATGCAGCTTATGCAGCAAAAAGAATTTCTAAGGTGGATAAAAATGCTGACCTCATCTATAAAAGATTAGCAGAAATTATTCAAGCCCCTGAGTTGACTCTTACCCATAATTTTATAGATAAGAATCAA
This sequence comes from Legionellales bacterium, assembly GCA_026125385.1. Lineage (NCBI taxonomy): Bacteria > Pseudomonadati > Pseudomonadota > Gammaproteobacteria > Legionellales > Legionellales bacterium. The sequence goes on along the minus strand of JAHCLG010000046.1, from coordinate 7,952 downwards.
AATGGCGTTGATAAATTGTTTAAAACCTTATCCGATAAATTAATGAATGCATGTGAATTACAATCAAAACGCCAAGATGCTAGTAATCCCACTCAAGACATAAATGAAGAGCAAAAAAATTATTTGCAAGCTCTACTATTACTTAATCAAGCTAAATATTATTTCTTAGCTAAAAATTTTGTTGGCAGCAATGATTATATTGAGCGCGCATTACGTGCTATTAATAAATGTCCTAATGGAGTAGATGGCATCAATTTTAGCGACTTTTTAGCGATTAAGATCAAAATCTTAACCCAATATTCAATTAACATGAATGAAACCATTAATTTAATTAATCCAAAATCTGAGATCCGTAGCGATCAAACTATTAAAGAGTATTTGGAATCTAATCATCAAGCAACTGTAGCGCTGTATGGAAATCTCGATGCGGCAAATACTTATTTTAATGATATGATTATTCCAGAGGTTATCCAAAATCTCCACACAGTATTGCAGTATGATAGAACCAACCGCGCTGCCTTAGTGGGTTTAGCTGGGTGTTATATTAAATTAGGTCAATTTGATCGGGCTATTGTTTATTTAAATGCGAGTTTAAGTAAATCACCTAATGATAAACTGGCATTAAATTTATTGTCGGCGGCGGTGGTAAGAAATTATCTTAACGCATTAACTCCCAATACAATTCTAAATACTCCACCTCAAACTGTTTATGAAGCATGTGCTGAATATTGCAAGACTGTTTCTGGAATTCAAAAATTACGGAAGACGAAATTAATACTTGATTTAGAATTAGCACTAGCGTTGCAATTTAACCAGCACTACAGCGAATTGTACAAAAACAACTGCATCAGTTTTGCTATCCATAATGGAAAACGCAGTAATGAGCTTGCTGCTCCAATATGTAAGCGGATAATTAGTATTATAGATGAAGTCATTAATTCGGCTCAAAACCAGCTTTCTAGTTTAACTCATCCATTCAGTAGCAGTTCTAGCTCTAGTTCTAGCTCTAGTTCTAGCTCTAGTTCTAGCTCTAGCTCTAGCTCTAGCTCTAGCTTTGCTAATAATCGTAATCATTTATATAGCCATTCAGCTAATAACAATAATGAAGATAAGATTAATAAAATATATAACACGCTAGAGGCAGATTTAAAAAGCATCATAAAAACCGCTAACTCTTGTCTAGAAGAAATACAACGAAATGATGTTTTTAATCGCATTCTAACTAACATCAATAAATTACCAGCTTGTCAGCAGAAAAATCGTCTGAACGATACTATCAGTGCAGAAATAAAGAAATTCAGTGCTAATAGTCAACCGAGGGCAATGGTATAGTTGGTTTTAATAACTAAACCTTTTGGAGGCGGGTATGAATAACTCGCCTCCATTTTAATCAATTACTTCCACTTTTTTTGTATGATAATATTACCGTTAATATTATCTTAATCTCCATCACGTACGATCCCATTGGAATAACACTATTTTCACTATGAACTCACTTAACTCATTGAGTGGTGATGAAACAGGAGTTAGCAAAATGGATCGATTTTTCTTAAGGCTTATTGTTAGTGTATTGTTATTATTTATGATTAATAGCGGATTTGCTAATACGTATGATTGTTCTGAAGCTATTCCAACCTGTAAAAACGATGTTTTTTACAGTCAAAATGGTTGGGTGATTATCAATAATACGCTGAAACACTGTCCTCCCCAATTTAATTTTACCCAGGCGTCTTTATGGCTTAATAGTGTGACATGTCAATTTAATGGCATTGGATTGCAAAAGTCTTTTAGCAATCCTCAACCGGCCGAGTTTGATAGTCATTGGCAAAGCGGGGAATGTGTGGGCTCTTATGATCAATGTGCGTGGTATGAGTAGCCTGGAACGGAGCCTGTAGCCTGGAACGGAGCGCAGCGTAGATCCAGGATCGATGAAATTTTAAAACTTCGATCCTGGATCTACGCTGCGCAGCCTGGAACGGAGCGTAGCGAAGATCCAGGATCTTTTTATACTCTGTTCCTGGATCTTCGCTACGCTTCGTTCCAGGCTACAGCAGATTAAAAATAGATGCCGAATTCAGCGGTGATGGCATTCGCGCTTTTGCCTAATGTGTTATCAGACGCGGAATTGATTAAAGCGCTGTTGGTGCCGGAAGCCGTATCCGTGATTTTGTAATTTTTATCATGACGGTATTCGATACTTTGAATGGTATCTTTCCATAATGATGTCGTTAACACTAAACCATAACGTCGTGATGGAACATTAAACGCTAAGGCTTGGCCGGTTAAACCATATTGCAATGCAATGGCGGTGGGTTTGCTACACCACGGCAAACTATAGGATGCTTCCACATTTAACGCACTTGGTTTGGCTCCGCGGTTATTAAACGTGGCATTGGTGGGATCAAAGGCGCGCGTTGCGGTGAGATATTCTGCTAAGAAGGTCCAACGGTTTAGTGATAACATGCCGTGAACATCAACCCCTGGAACATAATGCGCTAAAATTTCGCTGCTAGCAGGACTTGCAAATCCACCAAAAATTGCGCCACCAGGTTCTTGCATGCCATCCGATTCTGCGATATTGCGGATCATGCTCACGCCAATATCGCCATTAACTTTATTAACACTAAATTGATAACCTAAATCGCCACCCCAATCGTTTAAGGAACGATTCGTTTTGGTGGTGCTATCGCCCGATATCGTATAAATCCGTGCGTAAGGTCCTGTGTCGCCTAACGATTGATAACCGCCTAATACTCCTCGCCCATTGACGCGGCCTAATACTAACGTTAAGGGCGCAGTGATCATGCTGCTACTATAACGTCCGAATGGCACAAATTGTTGCCCAAGCGTTGCATAAAATGGGGATTTCATAAAATTACCAATGGTCACAAATCCTTTATTTAAGAAAACTCGAGAATTGGCTAAACGACGACGCGACACATTGGCTGCTGGTGGAGAATTATCGTAATCGAAAGACATAAATCCCGTGACCCAGGGATCAAGTTCTGCACCTACTTCGAGTTCCCCCGATCCCAAATCGGCATCGCTTGACGCACTGCCTACGTAAGGATGCGTCCAACTTAAAATCGGTTCTAATTTCCCGCTAATCACTAATAAAGGATGTTTAGGTTGCGACAAACCATAGTCTTCTAAACGTTGCGAGAGTTTTTGGCGATCGCGCAAAATTCGCGCATCTTCGTTGATACTGGAAATATTTACAATTAAATCGGAACCATCAAATTCAGAGTGAGTGCCTAAATAAGGTGATGACGTTACCGGCGTACCCTGCGTATAAACCCACGCAGGCGTCACAGGTTTTAATTGCGGATGCAATTGGCTTTTACTCGTAGCTTTTTTAACTCGATAAGCTGGTTGATGTTGCAATTGATTTAATTGCCGACGCATGGTCGCTAATTGATGTTGCAATAATTGCGTTTGTTGTTGTAATAAACGAATTTGTTGTTGTGTGTCTGTCGCTGCGAACGTTGAGGTGATAAGCCCTACACTACACAATGCAATACATGATATTCCTAATTTTTTCACATTAACCCCCATTTCATTGTTAAATTATCAGCGACCTCAGAACGGGGGATTATATAATCATATCTTGTTAGCAAATACTAGTTTTTTATTCATATTTTTCATAGAGACTGTTCCATAATTCGACAAATAAAGAAAATATAATGACGACATAAACATAACTGTGCGAAATTTCATAACCTAAGCCATCAATCAACAGCATGCCGCCGATTAAGACAATAAAACACAAGGCTAAAATTCGTAGGCGTGGTTTGCGATTAATAATATAAGTGAGCGGGCCACTGGCAAATAACATGACTAAAATAGCCACCGTAATCGCAATGGCCATGATAATGTAATGATCAGTCATCCCAACCGCAGTAATAACACTGTCGAGTGAAAATACCAAATCGAAAAAGGCAATTTGCAAAATCGCTAACCAAAAAAAAGAGGGGGCGGTGCGCGTTAAAGTGTGTTCCGATTCCTTGAGTGTTTCGAATAATTCTTTAATCCCTTTATACAGTAAAAAAGTACCACCCGATAAAAATAATAAATTTCTCCCATTAATGGGATACGACCCAATCATGGCCCAAGGTGTGGTTAAACGGGTGATCCAAGATGCGGCGGCGAGTAATAGTAAGCGCAGAATTAATGCTAAGGCTAAACCAAAACGACGCGCAAATGCTTGGCGTTCTTTGGGTAAGCGTGAACAAGTGATGGCTAAAATCACTAAATTATCGATGCCTAAAACCACTTCTAAAAAAATTAATGTCAGTAAGGCAAAAATACTTTGCCACTCAAGCCATGCCCACATAATTAAACTCTTTGATTAGGATAAATGAATAACGTTGAAGACTATCTTACCCGTATGAAGTATTCTTTGCTAGAATCTCTTGATGAACCCTTGCGGATAATTGATATGTTAATACAGCAAATCACTTTACCAACGCCAGATGATTGGCACTTGCATGTGCGCGATGGCATTTATTTACAGCGCAGTATCGATGACACCATCCAACGGTATGCTCGCGCTATCATTATGCCGAATTTAAATCCGCCGATTTCCACGCTAGAATTAGCGCATGCCTATCGTCAACGCATTTTAGCGTGTATTCCTAAAGCTCATTCCTTTCAACCGTTAATGACGCTTTATTTAACCGACACCACATCCCAAAGCGAAATAGAACAAGCCGCTGTCAGCGATTTTGTTTATGCAGCGAAATTATATCCCGCGCATGCTACCACCCATTCCGCGCACGGAGTAACCGATATTAAAAAACGGTATCCTATTTTTGAAGTAATGCAACGGTTACAATTTCCTTTATTATTGCATGGTGAAGTCACTGATCCCACGATTGATATTTTTGATCGTGAGGCGGTATTTATTGATCGATATTTATCACCCTTACTACGCGATTTTCCCGAATTAAACATTGTGTTAGAACACATTACTACAGCTACGGCAGTTGATTTTATTTTAGAGGCAAAACATCCCATCGCTGCCACCATCACGCCGCATCATTTATTATACAATCGCAATCAATTACTCGCCGGCGGAATTAAACCGCATTATTATTGTTTGCCAATTTTAAAACGTTCACGCGATCAATTAAAATTAATTCAAGCGGCAACGAGTGGTCACGAAAAATTTTTTTTAGGTACCGATAGCGCGCCGCATGCCAAATCGCAAAAAGAAAATGCCTGTGGGTGTGCTGGGATTTATAGCGCGCATGCATCACTTGAACTTTATGCTGAAGTGTTTGACCGCGAAAATGCACTCACACAACTCGCGCAATTTGCGGCTTATAATGGTGCAAAATTTTATGGCTTACCCTATAATGCGACCACCATTACCCTAAAGCGCAACGACTGGCAAGTCGCGGAAGAATTATCATTCGGCGATGAAACCTTAATTCCCTTGCGCGCCGGACAAACCATTCATTGGCAACTAGGATAATTTTGCATGACCGATATCATGTCACAACGATTTCGTGGCTATTTGCCCATTGTGATCGACGTTGAAACGGCTGGGTTTAATCCAGCTAAAGATGCGCTACTAGAAATTGCGGCAGTGATGTTGCATTTTGATAATGAGGGAATTTTATATCCTGGCGATTGTCATGCGTATCACATCGAGCCTTTTGCTGGCGCTAATTTAGAAGAATCGGCATTAAAATTTACTGGCATCAATCCTGATAATCCGTTTCGTTTTGCCATCGATGAAAAAACGGCGTTATCGAAATTATTTCATGCGGTACGCGAAGAAATTAAAAATCAACATTGTCAGCGCGCTGTTTTGGTGGGGCACAATGCTTGGTTTGATCATTCATTTTTATATGCCGCAGCGAATCGTTGTCAAATTAAACGTAATCCCTTTCATCCTTTTACCACCTTCGATACCGCGACCTTAGGCGGTTTAGTGTTTGGGCAAACCGTATTAGCGCGCATGGCACAAGCCGCTAAAATTGCCTTTGATCCCAATCAAGCGCATTCCGCGATTTACGATACTCAGCTTACTGCCAAAATTTTTTGTTATATGGTGAATCGTTGGCAAGAATTGGGTGGGTGGCCTTATTAACAAACCGCGGGACAAATCCCGCGGTATATTATTGCTGATTAAAATTTCCGTTTTCTATAAGGTCAGCCCCCGCCGACGATCGTTGTTAGTCCCATGTTCACTGGAGTATTTTTCAGACCCTAAATTATCTGAAACGGCTCGGTCTACACTTGGCTGTTCCGATCTATTTTGTACTTTTTCTAAGTAAGCGTTAATGGGGGAATTCTGATCAATCGTCTGCTTTCTCCATAGAGCAGCGGGATTATTAGGAGATGCTGTAGGTTCCCGCAAAGATTCTTTGATATTATCACGAGTGGTTTGTGGGTTAGCATTAACTCTTTCTGCTACAGCATGAGCCTCCGTTTTTTCACGATGATCCATCACGACGGTAGTGATGTTATCTTTTGTATCGGTGGATAATAAAGGCGCGGACTTAGTAGAAGACAAGGATTTTTTCTTGCTATCATGAGTATTCCGTTTGGTAACTGCGTCATCGTTTGCCAAGGCATGAACTTCAGAGGTTTCGCGAGTATTTATCGCGACGGGATTATTGATGTCCTGCTGAACAAGTGGCTCTATGGTGGTAGCCCGAGGAGACGTTGCTTCAACTCTAGCTCCAGCAACTTGAGTAGCCAGTGGTGTTGCCGAGCTAGAAGCAGTATTATCAGCCGTGTTTGCTTCCTGTGCGGACTCTGAGTTTTGTGAATTATCATTGTTGCGCTTTAATTGAGCTAAAAGTGCTGTAGTAGTCACTGCCGCTGCAGCTCCAACTTTATGAGCAACAATCACGGGACCTGCCACTTTAATCGCTGCACCAACTCCTAATAGCGCGTACACAGGATGGTTTTTTGCAAAAGCTACCAAGGTAGCTTTAAGCCCACTCATCCATTGTCCAACTTTAGAGAAGAGTTTTTGAAATGCAGGTATCACATAGGGCTGCATGACATCTTCTATAACTCTTTCTGATACCTTGGTAAGAGAAAATAATGAGCCTGTTAACAGTATATGACCTAGCCCTTGTAACCCGCGCACAAGAATATTTAGAGGCCCTATTACTAATCCCAGTAGCCCCCATCCTAATGTTTTAACACTGCGGTCACTCCAACTTTTTTCGAATCTTTCTTTAACCGCTTGATAAAGTGCATTCGTACCTCTTTCATAAAGAATTTGTCCGATGAATCCTCGTACAATGACTTCTGAAATAAAATAAAACTCACTAAATACATTAAAACGATAATTACCTGCGATTTGCTTCAGACTAACCTTATTAGTCTCAAGTAAGTTATCTGCTTTAGATTGGGTAATATAATTATCGTAGGTCTTGCCTAATTTTTCTTTTTGTTTGAGACTCACAAAACATTTCGCCGCTAATGCACGTAAAAATACACCAATAGATTCAGTTTTAGTATACAGGTTACCTGGTGAAAATTTAGCAAACGCACCGTTAAATAAATTTCCTTTATCGTTTCGCACAAAAAAACTTTTAAATTCTTGAGCAGCCATATCACACCTCGTTCTTTTCTTGAAATAATTATTTTCTTATCCTTAGTATAGCCAAACAGATTCAAAATGCATGGCCAAACGTGAAAAAAAATCATTTTTTTTCATGAGTTTGTATCAAATTGCTTCATTATTAACACCACATGACAATATGAACTTCATTTTGCTTTAATACGCAACAGTTGTTAAAATCTGTCAAATTACCTTAAGCTTTAAACCTGGTTTTGATGCTTGAAATCCTCGCCACAACTCAGCAAAGGATGTTAAATAATCAACCCCGCGGTTAATGCCGTAAACACTGCATGAGTAATATTATTGGCATTTAAACGTTTAATCGCCGATTTACGATACGCATCCACCGTATTTTCTTTTAAAT
>JAHCLG010000045.1 GCA_026125385.1 Legionellales bacterium | reverse complement strand
ATCAATGAGTAAAGAAAAACTTGGCTTTTTAAGATTTAGTTGTTCATAATTATTATTAATCCAGAAAACACCATCTTGATATGCTGCATTGCCCTCATTGATTACGATAAATAATTCCTCATTATCTTTTAATCCCCAATGAAATTTTTTATTTGAATCATTTTTGAATGTTGAAAATTTACTGCAATATATTTCACTTATTCTTTTTTCATCTGCGGGATTTAACAATTGTATGTCTTGATCAAATATAATGGAGCAGCGATTAGTTTGATTGCCAACAGAACTACTAGAACTAGAGGGATAAGAACCACTTGAAGTCTGTATATTGATTGAGGTTTGATCTCCAGAAGAATTCGAAGATGAACTTGAGGACGAATTTAATGACGAGCTACTAAACATTATTTTTCTCCAATTTTAGTTTGAACGTTATTAAACCAGATTTTGTACAAAATTGCATCTTTCGCAATAGCGATATTCAAGCCACCGAGGCAGGAAATTCCTAGTTTTTTGTTGGCACATCTGATCACTTAAAATTCAATAGATTAGGTAAGGTATTAACGGATGATGAAGCTGGTGCAATTTGCTGCGAAGAGCTGGGATTTGCATTCTGCTCCAGACTACTACCGGGTTTTCGACGTACTAAACGGGGTCTCCGCTTTTTTGCGGAGCCGGATGAAGAAGCGGGGTTTCCAGCACTAGCATAAGCAAATGAGGATGAAGAAGATTGCCATGCTGTAGTTGGAGTTTGGGATGTTGGAGTTAAACTTGCAGTATTTTTGTTTGACCCAGAAAAAAAAATTAGATTTGACGCGGTGGAGATTGAATTTGAGGAGCTATTGCTAATTGATAGATTTTGTAAAGAAGGTAAAGATTCAGTGGCCATTCCCGAACTTAAGCTATCATTTTCTTGTTGTTTTAAATTGTCTAAGAATTCATCTGCTGGTTCGGCTATGGCAGTTAATTTTTTTAATAAGGATTCATGATCAATAAAATCATCTTGATCGAAAAACATGTTTTTAAAAATAAGTTGAAAATTTTCGCCAGAAAAGTCGTTAATAGAAAGAAAAAACTTGTTACCTTTCAGTGGTGCTTGTGAAAATGCTTTTTGATGAGGTACGCAACGTAACTGTAATTTTGAAAATAAGTTTTGATTTTCGATAAACTTGGTTAAAAAATATTTCATAATTCCAGATGAATGGTTATGTAGTGATTGATGTAAATAAAAAAAATAACATGTCAGAAAATTATTTTTTAAATCCCAGCCAAACTGAAGGTATACTGGAATATTTTCTGGGTTGGACTCGCACTCATCGATATAGTAATTATTTTTGTGTATTTTAGAGGTGGTGAATGCTATGTTCAATAGTATAAAAGTATTACTGGGAAGTTCAAGTCCAAGATTTTCATAGAGTTCTTCATTAATTGGATCTTGGCAGCAATCTATGGTGAGTCCTATTTTCTTTGATGGACCTGGAAATAGATTTGTCAAGTAGTTAGTGGAAAAATGTGAGCATAATTCGCTGAATAATTTCAGTATAGTTTCATCGGAACATAATTTTGGTGAATTTTTTTTAATCGGGTTACTGTTCAAAAAATAAAAACCATCATCTTCGTGAAGAAAATATGTATTACTTTGCATAGCGTAAACTCCGTATCTTGATCAGCTACTGGTAAATCACTAAGGGCATGTTTTTAGCCGTTAGTGATTTATTGTGTTATTAGGTGAAGTTAGACATATTTTAGCCGTCACTGCTGGAGTCCTTTTTCAGTCTTGGCGAACTATGAGAAGAATTTGTCGAGGTGGAAGTTGTATTAGTGCTGGTGTTTTGATTATTTCCTGATTTGATAGTTCCTGATGGGCTGGTTTCTGAGGCGGTTGATGAAAATAGTAGTTGTGAAATATTACTGCTGTATATCTGGGTTGAGGAGGAAGAAGCTCCCGTAGTCGAAGACGAATTAGAAGAGCTTGCTGAATTATTTGAATCAGAAGATGAGATTGCTGTTGAGGACAGATTTGTTTGAGCTGGGCTAGCCGTAGTAATACTCAATGTATTAAATATTTGCTGAATAGCTGTTGATGTATTCTGATCATCTTCAGATTCTATTTTAGACGTAACCTCTGATGACTGCTGCACCTCTGATGACTGCTGCAAGCTGGGATGGATGGAAAATTTTTCTAACAAAGTGACAATTTTACAATATATCACTACTTCAATAGTTTTATCTTCCTCATCCTCATCCTCATCCTCATCCTCACTTGGAAGAATGTTTTTCTGAATTAATACTTTTGAGAATTTTTTAGCAAAATACCCATGGTAATCGTTGTGATTAAAATCTTTTATTGAGTGGACATATATTCCGCCATTGTCTGGAATGGCTATTAACCAATTAACTTGGGGCAATAATCGAAATTTTAATAAACTTAATAATTCTTTATTTCGTAAAAAACTCGTGAAAATATAGTTCATAATATGATTGGCTTTCTTCCTTAGACATTCGTTTAGATGAAAGTAAGGGATTGTAAGAAGATGATTCTTGGGATCGTAGACTAACTGGATATACAAAGGAATATCAGCATCTTCAGCTTCAGAAGCACCATAATAAGCATTAGTATCATTTTGTGCGTCTTGGTGAATTTCTTCAGTCGTTACTGCAATATTTATTAATATCGAAGTATCACCTTCAGGTATATCAAGCTCTAATGTTTGGTATGCTTCTGCAGTTGGCACTAATTCGCCAAGATCTACTAGACTAACTCCAGATTTCATTTGTGCTTTATTGGCTAAAGACGAATTTTGTATAAGACCTTGTAAAAAGTTTTGAAATAATTGTGCAAATATAATTTTAATTCGATCATCAAAAAATAAATCTTTTGGGTTGGGGCTTAGTAAACCCATGCAAACGCTATTATTATTTTTAGGGTCACTACAGGTAATGGTTTTATTATCTGGATTGTATGAGGTAATTATTAAGAAAGAGTTGTTCGAAGGTCTCGTTGCCCCTGAAAAGAAAAAATCTTGATTAAGTGTATTCTCTGTATTGTTGCCTTGACCTAACATAACGATGAGTCCTATTTTTTTTTAGAATCCGCACTATAAAACAAATTTCACTCAATTGCACCTGGACAAAGTCTAAGAGCGAATAAAAATCGCCATCCTGTGGTCATCCTCCTCACTTTGTGTTAGCTTAACCCTTATTCTCATTTCATTTTTAATCAAGCATGGCTGTAGAGACGGTTGTAACCATTGACAATCTTACTTTTGGTTGGGGCGAGCGCACGATTTTTGATCGGGTTAGCCTTAGTATCCCGCGCGGGCAAATTATTGGCGTGATGGGACCGAGTGGTTCTGGTAAGACGACGTTATTACGTTTAATTGGCGGGTTATTGACGCCAACACACGGCAGTGTGAGTGTCTTTGGGGAAACGCTTCACCACCTTTCGCAACGCAAACTCTATGCATTGCGTGAACGTATGGGGCTTTTGTTTCAACACGGTGCCTTATTTACTAACCTTTCTGTTTTTGACAATGTCGCGTTTCCTTTGCGAGAACATACTCAACTTTCAGAAAATCTAATTCACGATATTGTGTTAATGAAGTTACAAAGCGTGGGTTTGCGTGGAGCGCGCGAATTAATGCCCGCGCAACTGTCGGGTGGAATGGCTCGGCGGGTGGCGTTAGCGCGCGCGATTGTGCTCGATCCCGAATTAATCATGTACGATGAGCCTTTCACCGGACAAGATCCTATTGGGAAAGGCGTCTTGGTGAAATTAATTAAAACCATTAATCGCACCCTGGGAATGACCACCATCTTAGTGTCACATGACGTGCAAGAAACCTTGAGCATTGCCGATCATATATTTATTATTTCCAACGGTCGTTTGATTGCCTCCGGTACACCAGAAGAAATTACGAAAAGTCGAGAAGCTAGTGTTCAACAATTTATTCAAGGTGATGCCGATGGCGTGGTGCCGTTTCATTATCCTTGCCAGGATTTACGTAACGATATTTTGGGGGTAGGGCGTGATTAAATCTATCCGTATTTTAGGCCGCAGTGGTATTGGTTTTTTAGAAAAACTTGGACAATCAGGATTATTACTTTTTAATACGCTGGTAAAACCCCCGCGTCCCGTGCAAAGTTTTAATTTACTCATCCAACAAATATATTCAGTGGGCGTATTATCATTAATTATTATTGTTGTTTCTGCATTATTTATTGGTCTCGTTGTGGCCTTGCAAGGATTTTATACCTTAGTAAAATTTGGCACTGAACAAGAACTCGGGCAATTATTGGCATTGAGTGTGGTGCGCGAACTGTCTCCGGTAGTCACCGCATTATTATTTGCTGGCAGAGCAGGCTCGGCATTAACCGCAGAAATTGGCTTAATGCGCGCGACTGAACAACTCGATAGCATGGACATGATGGGCGTTAATCCTTTATGGCATGTTATTTCTCCGCGCTTATGGGCAGGCATTATTTCCATGCCATTATTGTGCGTGATATTTAGCGCAGTTGCCATTTATGGCGGCTATTTAATTGGGGTATTATGGCTTGGCGTCGATAACGGATCGTTTTGGGGCAATATGCAAACGGCAGTGAATTTTCATTATGATATTATTAACGGCGTGATTAAAAGTATGGTGTTTGGTTTTGTGGTTACGTGGGTTGCGGTATTTCAAGGATTTTTTAGTCAACCTACGGCTGAAGGGGTGGCAAAAGCTACCACAAAAACGGTGGTGTATTCTTCGTTATTAATTTTAGGTTTAGATTTTGTTTTAACAGCAATGATGATGGGGGGCTGGTAAATATGCGCAAAGCCATGGTGGAGTTAACAGTGGGCTTATTTATGCTGCTCGCGATTTTAGCATTATTATTTTTAGCTTTTCGTGTGAGTGGCATTAGTCATATTTGGCACGGAAAAACGTATACCATTAGCGCCGATTTTCAAAATGTCGGCGATTTAAAAGAAAATGCCGCGGTGACCCTTGCCGGCGTTAAAATTGGTCAAGTCGAAAAAATTCAACTGAATTCACAAACGCTCGATGCCAACGTCACCATGGTGATTGACGATAAATACAATCAAATTATTGCCAGCAATGCAAGTGCCAATATTTACACCGCCGGTTTATTAGGATCTAACTATATTGCGATTATTCCAGGATACGCAGACGATCCTGATGCGAAACCGCAGTATTTAAAAAATGGTTCCCATTTGCAAAATACGCAACCGGCGATTATTTTAGAAAATTTAATTGGGCAATTAATGTTTAATTTAAAAAATAAATCTTAAATTTTAAATCTTAAGGAGTTATTGAATGAAAAAAGTCATAGCAGGGTTTAGTATCCTTTTTTTAAGTGTGTTTATCACTTCCGTATTTGCCGGCGCTGCCACGAATGTGATGCGCCAAGTCGCTGATTCCATGATTGCGCAATTAAAATCGAAACAAATTGCTATGAAAAGTAATCCTCAAGCGGTTTATAGTTTAGTACGTCAAACGTTTTTACCTCATGTCGATATGAATTTAGTCTCGCGTGCGGTTTTAGGTCAAGGGTGGACAAAAGCAAACGCTGCGCAACAAAAACAATTTATTAATCAATTTACGAATATCGTTATTGGCACCTATGCGCAAGCCTTAGCTTCCTATACCAATGAAAAAGTGGTGTTTACTCGCGAAATACCGCAATCAGAAAACACCGTGCGCGTCGATAGCCAAATTATTCGCACGCAAGGCCCCAGCATTCCCGTGAGTTACCGTTTAATTAATCGCGGTGGACAATGGAAAATATACGATTTAATCGTCGAAGGCGTGAGTTTAGTGCAAAGTTATCGCTCACAATTTCGTGATATTTTAGCCCGTCAAGGCATGTCAGGTTTATTAAATACCATGGTAAAACACAATGCAAAATTTCGCACTTAGCGTAAACAATGATTGTTTAATCATTGAAGGTGAATTAAATTTTGCGACGGTGAGTGAAATTGCCAAAATGGCCACCGCAATTTTCCAAACGCAATCGATTGCGGTTATTGATTTAGCTAAAGTGACGTTTGCTAACAGTGCGGCCTTAGCCTTGCTATTGCAATGGCAGCGCGAGGCCACTAAGCATTCGCAAGCTTTGGTCTTTCGTCATTTACCGCACGACTTATATAACATCGCCAAAGCGTGCGATGTTGCCGATTTAATTTCAATAGAGCAGTAGAACGTCATGCAAGAAACAAAATTACAACAACTTTTACAAACGCATTTACCCGATTGCACGGTGGAAGTGAGTGGTGATGGTCATCATTTCGATGCCAAGTTGATTGGGGAATGTTTTCAGGGGTTGCGCACGGTTGCACGTCAACAAAAAGTGTATCAGATAGTCGGTGAATTAATTCGCAGTGGAGAATTGCATGCGTTAAATATTCATGCGTATACTAACGCTGAATGGGCAACGAAAAATCGAGCACAAGGATAGGGATCATGAATAAATTACAAATCATTGGCGGCAAACCGTTAAACGGAGAAATTCGCGTATCAGGAGCTAAAAATGCAGCGCTGCCAATTATTGCCGCAACGCTATTGCCATCAGAACCCATCACCATTTCTAATGTACCTCATTTACGTGATGTCACCACAATGATGGAATTATTGAGCACGATGGGTGTGCAACTCACCATCGATGAATTAATGAATGTCACTATCGATCCGAATTTCATTCACTCTTACGATGCTCCTTATGATTTAGTGAAAACCATGCGCGCCTCGATTTTAGTATTAGGGCCTCTTGTTGCCCGTTTTGGTGAAGCACGCGTATCGTTACCCGGTGGCTGTGCGATTGGATCGCGACCTGTCGATCTCCATTTGCGTGGATTGGAAGCGATGGGCGCAGAAATTGAATTAAAAGACGGTTATATTCATGCGAAGGTCAAAGACCGTTTGCAAGGTGCAAAAATCGTATTTGATACAGTCACCGTCACCGGTACTGAAAATATTATGATGGCAGCCACCTTAGCCAAAGGTACCACGATTTTAAAAAATGCTGCGCGTGAACCGGAAGTCGAAGATTTAGCGCATTGTTTAAATCAATTAGGTGCAAAAATTACTGGCGCTGGCACCGCGACCATTCAAATTGAAGGCGTGGAAAAATTACACGGTGGAAACTATCGTATTTTGCCCGATCGCATTGAGGCTGGTACCTACTTAGTTGCCGCGGCAATTACGCGCGGAAAAATTAAATTAAAAAATATTAATGCCTCGATCATGGAATCTGTATTATTAAAACTGCAAGAGGCCGGTGCAGAAATTAATACTGGTGATGATTATATTGAATTAAATATGTATGGAAATCGCCCGCGTGCGGTGAATATTTCCACAGCCCCTTATCCTGGTTTTCCAACCGATATGCAAGCCCAATTATTAGCATTAAATACCATTGCAGAAGGTTCAAGCTTAATTACCGAAAACATTTTTGAAAATCGTTTCATGCACGTGCAAGAATTACGACGCATGGGTGCTGATATTCAAGTGCAAGGTAATTCGGCATTTTGTCATGGTGTGGAATATTTAACCGGCGCGCCAGTGATGGCGACTGATTTACGCGCCTCAGCCAGTTTAGTTTTAGCAGGGCTCGCTGCACGCGGCACCACCATTGTCGATAGAATTTATCACATCGATCGCGGCTATGAATGTATCGAAGAAAAATTAAGCCAACTCGGCGCCAATATCCGCCGCATTTCCAGCCACGAAGAAGCGCAGCCGTAGCCTGGAACGGAGAGTAGCCGTAGCCTGGAACGAAGCGCAGCGAAGATCCAGGATCTTCACCCTAAAAAATCATAAATTCTCTGCATCACAAAATAATTTTTAAAGCATGTTGACCGTTTGCAATGGCTTAATTTTTTTGCAGGGTAGTTTCCTGGATCTACGCTGCGCTTCGTTCCAGGCTACGGCTGCGCTTCGCTCCAGGCTACGGCTGCGATCCGATCCAGGTTACGCCAAACTATGGAATCACTAAATAAAACGATCCATCATCGCGCATCACATGTAATAAAAGATGTTGTTGTTCTTTATTGACGATAGCTTCCAGCGCTTGGATATTTTCGGTGGGTTGATGATTGGCGGAAATAATCACATCACCCGGACGTAACATCGAAGCCCAGGCATCACTGAGTTGATCGACATAATTGACACGCGCGCCTTTGACATGTCCACTGCGTAAAGTAATTTGATCAAAATTACTTAAACTAACGCCAGCGAGTAACGAATCGTCATTATCCATCATACTCATTTTTAATTCTTTATCGCTTAATAATTTAGTACGAATGGTTTGTGGTTTATTATTGCGTAAAATCGTGAGTGATACGCTGGTGTCGGGTTCCATTAAGCTAATTAAATTGCGAACTTCATTGGAATTATCGACAGGTTGATCGTTGACCTTGGTAATAATATCACCGGCTTGTAACCCTGCTTGATCAGCCGGAGTATTTTTATTCACTTGAGAGATTAATGCGCCTTTGGCATTGGGTGAACCAAAACTATCGGCTAAATCCGGGGTGAGGTTTTGCACTAATACACCTAATAACGCGCGTTTAATTTTGCCGTGTTTTAATAAACTGTTCATCACTTGTTGCGCAAGATTAATGGGGATGGCAAAACCAATGCCGATATTACCGCCATCAGGCGCTAATATTGCAGTATTTAATCCCACTAATTGACCATTCATATTCACTAACGCACCACCCGAACTGCCGACATTAATGGCGGCATCGGTTTGAATAAAATCTTCATTGCCTTCAATGTGAATGGAACGATGCAAGGCACTCACGATACCAGAAGTTACGGTTTGTTTTAAATTAAAGGGTGAGCCGATGGTGGCGACAAAATCGCCGACTTGTAAATTATTGGAATTACCCAAAGGTATGGCGGTTAATTTGGTTGCATCAATTTGAACTACCGCAATATCAAAACCCACATCATATCCTAAAATTTTACCTTTATAGCGACGACCATCGTTTAAGGTGACGGTAATATTATCGGCCTGATAAATCACATGGGCGTTGGTTAAAATATAACCGTTAGGCGCATCCACAATCACGCCTGAACCAATACTAATGAAATGCCCATCTTGGTTTTGGCGATTTTGATCGGGCGCGGGATTGGTGAAGGGATTGCTTTCCGTTTTATCTTCGCCCTCGGCATAAATATTCACCACGCCTGGCATCACTCGATTCAGCATGGTGGTTAATTGATTTTGATTTTGATTTTTAGCCGTCGGGGGATTATTAGTGTTGAGCATAGCCGATTGACCCGCAGCAAAACACAACGAGGTGCAAAACATTAACACGAATGTAGAAAGCAATGATTTCATGAAGTCATCTCTAGTAAGGTAAAGCCTTGGCTCAAGCTTAACCCATTTGTGAACAAGCGTAAATCCTACTGGTCGATTTAGAAACAAAAATTTAGGATGGTCGTTCCAACCAAATTAAGCTGGCTTGGCGCCCAGTCATGTTGTTGCGACGATAAGAGAAATAGTGATCGGGATTTTGATAGGTGCAAATATCTCCGCCGTAACACTGCGGGATACCCAATTTTTCACATTGATAACGGGCGATCCAGGGTAAATTTGCTAACCAATGGTCAGGTGTTTGGCTGGGTGTAAACGCTGCATGGTAATCGGGATGCAGCATTAAAAAACGTTCGCGAAATTCGTTATTGACTTCATAAACAGCACCACTAATACCAGGGCCTATCCAGACTAATAATTCCCGAGGAGGTGCTTGAAATTTGTTACACGCATTATTAATAATTCCACTGTGCAAGCCTTTCCAGCCTGCATGAACCGCTGCCACTTCGCGTCCGTGAATATCGGTGATTAATAGCGGTAAACAATCGGCAGTTAAGACGATACACACGCGTTGGGGATGCTGAGTGTAACAGGCATCAGCCGCGGGGAGAGTCGTTGGATTTTTTTCTGCATCTATCACAATGTTACTATGAATTTGCTGTAACCAATTAGGCGGATGCGGTAAATAGCCTTCTTTAATTAATAATTCGCGATTTTGTTGAACGTGGATGGGGTTATCGTTAACGTGATCGCCTAAATTGAGTCCGGCAAACGCGCCTTCCGAAAATCCATCTCTGCGTGTTGTGGCGAAGGCTTTTACCCATTTGGGCGCTGGCCATTCTGGAATAATACAGTGAAGTTTCATGAGTGGGAATTATCCTCGGTTAAGACATTTAATAACTCCGCAAAACAAGCGGGAATTTCCGCAAACCACTCATAACGCACGTGATGTCTGGGGTGAATAATTGCTAATTTTCGTGCGTGCAGAGCTTGCTGGCGATAATTTTTTAACTGTGTAATTAACTGCTCGCTGGCATTTTTGGGTAAGCGTAAACGACCTCCATAAACCGGATCGCCCACGATGGGATAGCCTAAATGACTTAAATGCACGCGAATTTGATGGGTGCGTCCCGTTTCCAGTTTCACAGTAAGTAAGGTGTGAGCCGGAAAACGCTTTTCAATAAAATAATGTGTGATGGCTTCTTTTCCGCCCTGTTCGGTTACCGCCATACGGGTACGATGATGAGGATGTCTTGCGATAGGTAAATCGATTTTCCCTGGCGTGCGCAATTGGCCTTGAACAAGTGCCACATATTCACGCTCAAATTCCCGCGCCTGCAATTGCCGGACTAACTCCGTATGCGCCACTAAATTGCGCGCGATGATGAGTAATCCTGAGGTATCTTTATCTAAGCGATGAATAATCCCAGCGCGTGGCACTTGGGAAAGCGCGGGATCGTAATGGAGCAGGGCATTTAATAAGGTACCACTCATAACGCCAGCGCCGGGATGAACCACAAGGCCAATCGGTTTATTAATAACGATAATATCGTTATCTTCATAGACAATATTTAATGGAATGGATTCAGCGACCCATTCCTCATGATTTTCTGCGGGCGCTGTGATAATAATTGTTTCCCCGCCTTGCACTTTATAACGTTGTGGTTTATTTTCTCCATTGATTAAGACGTAACCCTGTTTTAGCCAAGATTGCAAACGTGATCGTGAGTGATGGGGGAATAATTGACTTAACACCCAATCGAGGCGATTGCCACGATACTCAATGGGGACGATGTTGTGTAAGTTAGTAGTGTTGTCCATAGATTTTTTACGGTATACTCGTGCCTTTCTCTGTTAGGATGATGATTGAATGAATAAATTACTGCTCATAGTTACCTTTGCGTTAACGCTGACTTTAACCGCGTGCAATAGTAGCATATCGGTTGATCCTTTAGCTAAATATCGTGGATTTTCGGCCAAAGAATTATATTACGGTGGCGAAAAACAATTAGCTAATGGTAATTATGGAACGGCTGCGCAATATTTTGAAGCGCTCGATGCGAATTATCCTTTCGGCGATTATAATCAACGCGCGCAACTCGACAGTATTTATGCGTATTACATGAACGGGGATTCACCCGAAGCGGTTGCGGCAGCCGATCGCTACATTCACTTGCATCCACAAGCCAAAGATGTGGAATACGCCTACTATATGCGTGGTTTAGCGAATTTTAATCAGTATCAAGATTTCTTCGTGCGCACCTTCCGTTACGATTTATCCAAACGGGATTTAAGCGCCTTAAAACAATCGTATGCCGATTTTCTTTCACTGATTACGCTATTTCCCAATAGCCAATACGCACCCAACGCACG
>JAHCLG010000044.1 GCA_026125385.1 Legionellales bacterium | reverse complement strand
CTTAGAGGTTTCTCTTTGCTCGCTTTCCAAAGTAAAAAGTTCATCGAGGTACTGATATGCGTATCTTTAGTCGACATTTGCAGCAAAAACCACGATGGGATCGCATAGTGCGACTAGCAAACATAATTTATTTAACTTAATATCTTTATGAACAGTATTTAAAGTAATCAGATTATTTCTCGTTTAATTCTTCTGATAGCTTTTTTGCCGGCTTAAATGATACCGTTCTCTTTTCAGAGATTCTTATCTTTTCACCTGTATTTGGGTTAACTCCGTCTCTAGCTTTTCTTGTTTTTACCTCAAATTTCCCAAGCTCAGGCAGTGTAACCTTATCATCGCAGCTTAAGAGGGAGATTTTCAAAGTCTCAATAAAGACTGTATAGACGCCTTCTGCGACCTCTTGTTTAAAGTCTCCAGCCTTGGCCAAACTTTCAATAAACTCTTTTTTATTCATAATACAACCGCTTAAAATAAATACTTTACATAAAGTATTTCTCACCCATGAATCCCTAACCTAGATAGTATATAAAAATAAACTTACAACAAACAATAACTTATTAACATTACGTAAAGTATGTAATATACGTACAGATTCCCGGCTATAGATTTATGCTTTATTAACTCTGCATCATTATTCAGATTCAGCAAGAGCAGGGTAAGTATTATATTTATGCCGAATAAAGTATTTACTTTATTTATTATATTAACTGTCAGCTTTGATATTACTGAACTAATCGAACAACGCTATAGGTTTATAAATATTATTTACTTTACATACTTTATTTACCATATTTTCATTACTTATGGTAAGTTATAGGTGGAGCAACAAATGAGTTATGAATTTCAAACCGCGTACTTTTGGTCGACCTCAATAATAAAAACCATAAAACGCAATATCTATCCGAAATTAAAAATAAAACCACTACAAAGTGGGTAATATATTTAATACTTTATTTACTTTACATAAGGTATGTATAGTGAAATGTGTATAAGCCTGTTGTTAAACAAAGTTATCCACGTACTTTTGGTCGACTTTAGAGGGGCTATTTTGCGTATGTTTGGTCGACTATCTGCGTACCTTTAGTCGACCCTTTGCGTACTTTTGGTCGACCGGGTATGGGTTAAGTATTTGATTATAATGTATTTCTCAGACCTCCCTATATTACCTATATTACCTATAAAATATACCTATAGTTAGTTTGTGTTTACTGTGGACAATCCTCCGGATTGACCACAATCACACAAACCCAACAAGTAAATTTATATAATTTATCCTAAATAATTTTTTGCTATAGCAATTCGAGAATGACCAAGTTCAAATGAAACGATTTTTCTTGCGTGTAAATCAATTTCTCTCTGCTGTTTTGATAATTGGGTTCTGGTCTTGCCGCCATCAATTGGGGAGGGCCATCCAGTGATCTCTCGGTATCTCTTTTGAGCATAAGCATGACGTAAACCATGCAAATTATTATGCCCCGTGGATGAGACAACTCGGTCATAAAGTTGTCTTTGCTGAATATAACTTTTTCCTTCTGGGATCATAGAACAGCGATTTCCAACCAGTTCCTTAGCTTTATCGAGCCAGTATCTCTGTTCGCTGTTCGTGATAGGTATCGCGCGAGTTATTCCTCCTTTAGTCCAGCTCGCCTGAAGGCGAAGCAACGTGCCTTCATCTGCTTGGCTTGGAATAATCTTTAAACATTCCTCTCTACGAAGCCCAAATGCCCTCTGTAGCTCGATAGAGCACCGGATGTAGTCATCATCTACCTTTTCAAAATTAGGGGCGTGAAGGGCTTTATTTTTGCTTGGGACATATGATCGCTTTCCTATTTGGTATTCGTCGTTGTCTTTTACAACGTTTGCTCGATTAAATTCTCGACACACAAAACGCAGATCTGACATCCTGTTTTTTATTGTGCCAACAGAAGCTCCATTACTTTGCCAGTATTTTACTAGTACCTCTACATGTTTGGGTTTGATTCTTCCAATATGGGTTGGCTCGTAGCCTAGCTTGTGGAGATCTCTGCACGTTGCCACTAATCTGTTGGTACGATCGGCGTAAGTTGCATGAGACATTTTGCCTTTATGGCCTTTCATGAATTCATAAATCGAAAAATTAATAGATTTTTGCTTGGATTTACTCATAAAAGCCACTGCTTAATTTTTTTTGGCGTACTAAATCCCATTTCAGAGCATAAAGTGAGCAAGGCAGTGCGAAGCTCCAATGTTCCACGTAACACATTTAGGCGATTTCGGGCATAAAGCATCCTGATTTCAATGGCTGGCTCTAGGTTAGCCTCAATAAGCTCAGCTTCAATCAACTTTCCAACTACAACGTCATGGTTTTGTTGTAACAACTTGCTGGCTTTTTCTAACTGTACTCTGTCAAGCAAGCACTTCCTTTGAGACTCCGTAGTAATGGGGATGGCTCTATCTTGTCGATTATGCGCAATTTGGCGGTAAATGATTAGATTTGTCTCATTTTGTGCTGGTGCTACTCGTAAACGAATGGCTTCCAGTCTTGTGAGTCCAAATAACTGCTGTAAATTGACAACAGAAAGAGTAATAGGGTGGTGAACCTTTGCGCTAATATTTTCTGGTATGGTACCATTAGGCGAAAATGACGCAGGCTTAACGCTTCCAAGTAGTCTATTGCTTGGAATGTCGATTTTTAACTTCGCGAGCTGGTTAAATTTCCGCAGAGCGGCCAGTTTATTACCAATAGTGGCTTTAGTTAACCCTCTCTTTTGCCAAAGTGTGACAAGGCTACCGATATTATCCGGCGTTAATTGCCTGAAAGAGTGGGGCAGTTGCTTTAGTTCGGCAAGATCATCACATATGGTTTGAATGAGACGATAATGCTCGCGGCGAGTGGCGTGACTCCCGTAATTCGCTTTTGCAAAAACCGCTTGGCAGTTTTGCTGTAATCGATGTTTTCTACTCAACTTAGTTTCTCCAGAGTTTTAACAACAATCTTCAACAAGAATACATTGATTCATTTGACCTAAATTTCTCGGTTAGCCCTGATATGGAAGCTCTGAACCTTAATTGTTTAGTGTTGATACGACTGTGTGTGCCTTAAGGTAAGGACACGACACTGCAACTAACGTTGCCAAGGTCGTTTGCGCTTGGGAGCTACTCCACAGGCGCTACCGATAACACTAGGTCGGTGATCACAATGTCGTCTTTCTCGTCTTGTTTTGTCATTTCTCCTCTCGTTTAGTTAAGTTTTCGTGTTTTAAAGATATCTTCACTCGTTATAAATGAAGCCGGGTGGGGCAAAGCCCTGTTCTTACTCAATCGAAGTCAGTTTTTGCTGAAATCGTTCAATCGCTCTATTCACTGATTCAGAATTCACTACGTCATTAATCAGAATTTTTAATGTCGGCGAAAATCCAGTCTTGTCTTGAAGCTGTTTTTGAGCATCTCGTAATAAATCAAAGGATTCATCGGTCAAAAAAGTCGATTTCTTCGTTTCGTTGGTTTCAAGTTCAGTTTTGTCGGTCGTCATATCAGTTCTCCATTGCATTAACGTTCAATTCAATAAGTCGATTTAAATGAGAAATACCTGCACAAAGTCGTTTGGCGTAGTATTGTTCAATGAGTTTCCAAGAAAGCGGTAACAATTGGCGTGGAAGGTATGCTGTTTAGTGATGCGAAAATCACTAATCTGCTCACAATTGTCACAAGCATTATTATCTTGGAAACAAGATCAAGCGAATTGGTGCTTGACGATTGATGGGATATCGAGAATATCGATACGAGGAGCAATCAAATCTATCTGCGGTAAAACTTACCATGACGATAGGTGTTGATTGAAAAGGATTGTCATTCATCGTTCTTTTACTCGAAAGTGGTGGGCATAGCTGACCAGAACTTTTAGAACACTGTTTGTGCTACTTGAATGAGAATCTTTTGGGGTCCTGCTAACTTTCGTTAGGCTCACGACGCATAGGACGGCATGTGACTTGAGTAATAGACACTTCTGCTAAGCTTCAGTGTTTCGTGGCATCTCAGCCACTCGTCAGTATTACTTTGAATAAGGCTCAACGTCGCTTTCGCCTTGTTAAACCTTTTCTCGTGAGCGCAGCTCACGATTGCAATTATTGTAGCGCGCGAAGCGCGCTTGTGTCTATGAGATTTTAATTTTGCAATTCCTTTAAAAAGAAATTGCCGCATGTAAAAAGGCTATCGCATGTTTTTCCATGCGATTTTTAGCGCAAACAAGCACGCTTTGTCCGTGGATTTTCTTGCCCACAATCGTCATGCGCCGTTTTAAAATACGATGTATTTCAAAACGTTAGCGCAGCTCGTGTGGACAAAAAATCCACCGCCGCTTTTGCTGTCTGCGCTGGAACGCGGGGCGTTTACCCCTGCGTCACTGCCTTTTTTTCGCTCGTTCTCACTCGCCCTGGCAGTGACGCAGGGGTGACGGCACAAACCTTGTGCCTAAAATACCAAGCAAAAGTTGCTTGGTATTCGGATGCATGTGGACAACTTCAACCACAATCGCTTGGCCTTTTAATGGGCCTGCTCATGTGGATGAGTTGACGCACAAGCAAGTGATATCGACACGGCTTGTATCGATGAAGAAGTAAAAATTGACTCACATAGCCACACTATAGTCTGCGCGCAAAGTTGAAGGGCGCTTCGTCTCCGTGATGGGTATGTGGACAATTTTACCCCCCCCTTTATAATGGCTAATAAATAACCATTTCTTTAAAGACACCAGGCTAGGGGCATCTTTGTATAATATGGGCATAATCTCCACAGACTTACGCACAGATTTTGTGGATAAGCTCCGAGCTATCCCGCGACCCCCTATCTTTATATCATGCTGTACCCCATGCCTCGCGGAGGCTGTAGACAGATCGATGCTATTTAAGTACTATTTAATACCAGTATTAAAAAGGTATTAAATTAGGAGTGCACACATGGCAAAGCAGGGCAGACCCGGTATCCCATATGAAAAGTTCGTTGAGGTGTGGGAATCTTTAGTCGAAGAAGGTAGGGCTGGTACTAATGCTGCCCATGATATCCTTGGTGGTAGTAAAAGCACGATCGCAAGTTACCGTGAAAAATATGAGCGCGAAAGATCAGCTAGCACCCTATCTATTTTGAAAGACGTTGAGTTACCTAAAGCTGTCCAGCAAGCAATTGCGGATATCAAAGTGAAGGAACTCGATTCACTACAAAAAGAAAATGTGGCTCTTAAATCCCGCATTGATGAACACTTATCGCTTCTAAAAAAAACCGAAGATGCACTGGCAACTGCAAAAGTTGAACTCAATGACGCAAAGGTTGAGTTTGATACCGAAAAATTATCGCTCGAAAGAAAGCTAGCGGCTGCGCAAGCTAGAATTGATGATCTGGAATCAAGAGAGTTCAAGCTACTGGAACGGTATGAAAAACAAGGCGAGCAACTCAGTCGTGCTAGCCAAGATGCGGCGGTAGCTAAAAAGGAAGTCGAATTGCTCAGAGAAAAAGCTTCCGAAAAATAAATACAGTACGTAAAGTATTAAAGATAAATACGGTAAATAATTGTGCATTTTATATGCATTTTTTGTATTGATACTTGTTTAATCACACTCAGTAAAGCAGAATTTAATTGGGGACAAAATAAGAACCAAAAACCATAGGGGACCATGCTGTGGTTATCAGCAGGGAAAAAAGGGGTGAATTTAAAGCTAGAGCCGTAAACTGTCTTGATAGCAAGAAGCAGTTTGCTACCTCGTCCTGTGTGTTGCCAATCAGCTTAGGCCAACATTATCATCAAGATGATCGACTGGAAGCTATCCTGCAATTCATCAATACGCATTTCCAATCGTGTCATGTCGTTATTGCTGATTTATTACAGCGCCATAATTTGATGATGACGGAAAATTTGACGGAAGATAACGCTTCAAATTATTTGTTAGCGCAATCGGATCGTTGGCTTGAACGACACACTCCATTATTTGAAGAGCTAAGTATCCCGTTAAAAGTATATCGGTGGGCTGATTGGTTTGATTCAGCAGATTACAGGCGGCAACGTGATCTGACCGAGCAAGCTTTTCATGAAGACATTGTGGTTCACTCTGCAATTATGAAAACATCCCGTCAATTCACAGATAAGTTGATGCGGCGTTATCCTGAATTGAGTAAAGATAAGGAACGGATAGAATGGCATTGTCATAACTATGTTATGGAGGAATGTGCGGTAATGCCGCTATGGGTAAGGGAGAAATGGAATTTTGAGGTCTATCCAGCAAAGCGACTGCCTGCGATGATAGCCATCTATGAAAAATTTGTTAAACCATTTTATCCTGATAGGCTAAGGTGGGTGAGGTTAGAGATCCGTCGCCGAGCAAAAGCCAAGGCGTGATCAAGTTGTAAAAGGGCAGGGACGTGAAAACCATTATTGATATTTTATTCGGGCTGGGGCTATTCATTAATGCGTTGTTGTTTGTTCCTCAGCTTTTACGGATCGTCAGAGTTAAAAGTGGCCACGATATTTCGTTACTGACCTTTGCCGGATTTTTCATACTGAATCTCATCAGCTCGATATATGGGTACTACCATTCAGATTGGATTATGGTTATTGGATATGCCGTAAGTGCCCTGATGTGTGTTTTGATCGTCCTAGCTACTCTTATATATAGGCGTGGTGGAGATAACACGGCTGAGAAGGTAAAAAAATAACCAATATTGCTGTGATGCATAAATACTCTGGACTTTTTCCTGTCAATCTGTACAATTAGCTATCAGACAGGAGGTCAGCCCATGGTTATTGAAAACCTTTTAGATATTACCAAATCCGATACCATTCAATCCAACTTTTCCCAAACGCTACTCGCTGCGATGCCTGGCCACGTGTATTGGAAAAACCGCGAAGGTGAATTTCAGGGGTGCAATAAAGCGCTTGCCGCCTATTTTGGTTTTAGCTGCCCTGACGAAATCATAGGCCTGAATGATTATGATTTACTGGACAAACCACAAGCTGATCATATTCGACGATTAGATAAGCACGTTATGTCTTCGGGTAAAGGTATGGAATTTGAAGATACCCAGGTTACCACTGAAGGCAAGATTAATTATTACCTCGTGAAGCTGGCGCCGTTAAGAAACAGTGAAGGGCGGATTGTTGGGATCATGGGAATATCCTTTGATGTTTCAGCCGAGAAGCAAAAGCAGGAACTTGAGAAAGAAAAGAAGCGAGCTGAGATGCGAGCCGAATTTTATCAAATAGCAGCTTGCAGTATTGCGCATGAATTGCGAACCCCGTTAACGTCGTTGCGTTGTGGCGCTGAGGCAATCGAGCGATTTATGCCTGAGCTTGTTAATGCCATGTATTTTGCAAAAACACATGAATTCAAATCAACAATTAATAATCGCCAGCTTATGGCGCTTAAATCATCATGCCAGTCTTATTCGCATCAAATACATGCCGCCAATACATTTATTAATATGATGCTGCGCAATCTTAAAACGGGACAAGTGGATACATCGAAGTATCGTATCTTATCGATGTTTGAGGTTGTAAATGAAGTGATGAACGATTATCCGCTAAGTGAGCAGGATAGGGAGCTGATCACCATTAACCAAAATGATGATTTTCAGATTTTGGGTGATTTGACGCTAACCAAGAATATCTTTTTCAACTTAATTAAAAACGCTTTATACTTTATAAGAGAGCAGGGCCGTGGTGATATTACTATCACTGTTGAAAAAAGCGGAAAGCACAACGTCGTTCGCTTTCGCGACACTGCTAAAGGGATACCTTTAGCTGATATCTCTAAGATCTTTACTCGCTATTACTCGAAGAGAGAGGGTGGTACAGGTGTTGGTTTGGCATATTGCCAGCTTATAATGCAGAGCATGGGTGGAAATATATCTTGTCACTCAGAAGAGGGGGGTTATACAGAATTTCTTCTTGCTTTCCAGGTAACAAAATGTAGGCAATATGATGAGTGAAACAATTAAAAATAATCAATTTCCAATCTCCACTCAGTGGACGATTGATGCTGCTGGAAATGTTGGCAGGGAAGTTATACCAAATGTTTTGATGATTTACGATAATGCTTTTTCTTCTAAAGGTAGTGGGTTTTTAATTGATAATGGTTTTGTTGTTACAAACTTACATGTAATATCTGGAGCTGGTGATGTAAAAAATATAATTGGCCAATTTTCTGATGGTAGGAAAATTACTTTTTCAAAGTGCCATTACAACAAAAATTTAGATCTTGTTCTACTTGAGCCTACAGATAAACTTTCAGGCGGTCTGAAGTTGGATTTAGGAAGCAATATTCTGATTGGTGAATCCGTGTATACCTGGGGATTCCCTCTTGGATACAATGGGCCATCTCCATTATTTTCTACTGGATTTTTATCAGGATTCGTTGATCGTCCATCTATAAATAGTGGAATGGCAGCCAAACATCTAATCATTAATGGGGCTTTTAATAACGGAAATTCTGGTGGAGCCTTGTTTAAATCAGATAGCGATCGAGTTATTGGTGTTGTTGTTTCTAAACATATGCCTTTGGCGCCATTTCATCAGTCAGCTATACGAGCGCTCGCACACAACAAAAGCGGTGTTACATTTGAAGCTAAAGACGACAATGGGAGGTCGCAACAATTTGTGGAGTCACAAATTGTTGCCGATATTCTGATGGCTTATCAGCCTCTAGTACAAGTAATGATTGGAGAAGCGATATGCTCATCAGAGCTGAATTCACTAATTCTCAGCGTGAAGAGATAGGAAGAGAGTGATGCATTTATTTGTTGATACAAATACCTATTTGTCTTTTTATCATATGTCTAATGATGACTTGAATGAGCTTGATAAGTTAACTGCATTATTAGACAGCGAAGTATCTCTTTGGATCACTGAGCAGGTTAAAGATGAATTTAACCGAAATCGCGACAGTAAAATACAGCAAGCACTCAGTGTTGTTAAAGAAAAAAGCCCAAAAAAATCCGGATTGCCACAAATATGCAAAAGCTATAACGAATATCATGAATTAAAAGACGCCGAAAAGGAATATATCAAAACATTTAATGCCTTGATGGAAAAAATAGAGAGCGCTATCACTGATGAGTCGCTTAGAGCAGATGAAATAATAGATGTTATATTTAAGAAAGCAAAAACAATCGGGACAACAGACAATGTAATACAGCTTGCAAAAATACGAGCCGTTAAGGGAAATCCTCCTGGCAACACGGAGAATAAACGTAAAAAATATGAGTCCATGGGTGATGCGATAAATTGGGAATCGCTTTTAATAGAAATACCAGATAATGAAGACTTATATTTTATAACAGGGGATTCTGATTATTATTCTAGTCTAAATATTGGAATAAAAAAACCAAATAGGTTTTTAATGTTGGAGTGGGAAGAAAAAAAACAGTCAAAGATAATTTTATATGAGAAGCTGTCAGACTTCTTTAAAGAGCATTATCCTGATATAAAATTAGCAACTGAATTAAAGAAACAAATTATAGTTGAGAAACTTGTTTCTAGTTCAACATTTTCCGAGACGCATATTCAGATAGCTAAGTTATCAGAATGCACAGGATATTCTGATGAGCAAGTCAGGGTCCTGTGTGAAGCAGCATTAACTAATTCACAAATTACTTGGATATTATCAGATGAGGATGTTCGTTCTTTCTATATCCAGATACTCAAACAGTACAGAGATATTATAGATAACGAAATTGCAGAGCAGCTTAGTCATAAGGTTTATGATACCGATGAAAGTGATCTAGATGAGTGAGGTAATATCTGTGCCGATTTTTTTTGTATTCGACGTGTGAGACTGAATTTTTGGGTGATAAATGATAATGTGGTTACAGAATTTTTTTGGGAGCCCTTTTTTTAGCATTGTTGGAGGAATATCGACAATATTAATGATACTTGGCTTTTCTTATACTGCCTATTTAGTAATAAGAGGCGTGCTACCTGTTTGGTATAGACTTGGAATTGGGCTATCAAAAAGCAAAATTGCTATTTTTTCATTAAATGAATTTAACTGCTTAAGAGACATGCTTATTGATTCAAAAATTTTTAAAGAAAAAAATATTATCCAAGTGAATAAAAATGATTTGAGAAAAGCGTGTAAATTGCAAATTTTATTAGTTCACTGGAAAGACTTTCAAAATGAAATGCACGATATCTTGTCGTTAAAAAAAGATAATCAAGCGCTTATTATCTATGCGCCTCAGGAAGAAGGGAAGATAGAAGATGTTGATATTTTGAAAGAGATTAACCAACAGAGAAATTCTGTAATTGTAAATTTTAGAGGTCGCCTGATGAACGATATAATCACAGGGTTAATTACAGTTAGTTATGACAAACAGTGATATGTATTTAAATAACGTCATTCAAAAATATACGCCAAGAAGCCTAAATAATTATATGGGAGCAATAAGCTCTTTAAAAGAAACACTGAAGAGTTGGGCTAACACATGTTTTATCGAAATCATTGAGTCTGGGTCAATAGCAAAAGGAACAGCCGTATCAATAGCATCAGACGTGGATTTTTTGGTTTCTTTAAAAAGCAACTGCAATGAAAATAACGGTGGATTAAAAAGTATTTATGAATCGTTATACGATAAGTTAAATGGCAGTTATTCAAGTGCAAGAAAACAGAATGTTTCTGTCAGGATAACATTATCTGGTACAAGTTTATTATCTAACGGCCTTGAGGTAGATATCACGCCCGCGAGAAAGCAATTAGGAAACACTAACAACCATAGCTTATGGGTTTCTAAATTATCTACTTGGAAACAAACTAATATTCAAAAGCATATCAATGACGTATCTCAATCTCGACGAACCAATGAGATAAAATTACTTAAAATATGGAGGGAACTGAACAAGCTGGATTTTCCATCAATATATCTTGAATATTTGCTGATCAAAAATATTTTGAAAAATAAACCAAGCGACCCAAATAGCCTGGCAAACAATTTTTTCCATATTTTATCAGAACTAGCAAAGACTAATGAGAACCCGCTATTGTCAACAACAATAGATCCCGCAAACTCCAATAATGTTTTATCCGATCTACTAACAAAAAGTGAAAAGAATAAAATTCATATTGCTGCCGTGGGTGCAGTTAGTAAGCGAAATTGGGGTGATATTATTTGGTGAAAGAGTTTTTGTAGGGCCGTATCAATTGGTAGCATGGTATTGCGATTATTATTTGCTGAATTCACCGTCAGTCAGATCATAAAAAGCGTGATAATTGACATTATCGCAACTATTATTATTAAATTTTCTAATTATTTTTGGTGATTTTTAATTCATGTGCCAGATCTGTTGCTGATTACTCTTTGTATAAATTTTCTAAGATTGGGCATTTGTCAATTGATACTTTACCATCGCAGACATTAACCCAAGACTCAAGCGCCTTTTGCATTTTCTTAAGCTGGTCTATTTTAGTTTTAATTTCTTCTATTTTTCCAATCGTTGTGTCTCTAACATGCTTGCTGGTTGAATTTTTAGATTTCTGTAGATCGAGTAGAATTTTAATTTCTTCAAGAGAGAACCCGACTGATTTTGCGTTGCGAATAAAATGAAATCTTGGGATTACATCTTCAGGATATAGCCTGTAGCCTCCTTCACTTCGTTTTGACTTGGGTAGAAGACCATGTTTTGCATAAAAGCGGATAGTCACCGCGGTGGTCCCGGTGAGTTTGGCTAACTTGCCAATGGTTAATAATGTTGATGCTGACATATTGTTTAACCTTAAGGTTAGACTTCTAGTTGACAAGCTTTTATAATATCACAATTATCACGCGGTTTAAGCAAGGATATGACAGGGATGCTAAAACAAAAGCTTGCCGTCGTGTTGTTGATTAGTGCCTGTGTCATGCCTTCGAGTGGGTATGCGTTGACGCTAAAGCAAGCTGAGCAATTGGCCATACAACATGACTCGACGTTAGCCGAAATAACAGCCCATAGTGAGCAGCTCAAAAATGAAGCTGTTGCTGCGGATCAGTTATCGGATCCAAAAATGAGTGTGGGCGCGATGAATGTTCCAACGGATAGCTTCAGTTTTAGCCAAGAGCCCATGACTCAACTGCAAGTTGGGATTATGCAGCAGTTTCCACATGGGCATAGCTTATATTATCAATCATTAGCTAAAACGGAATCTTCAACTGCGTTTAAAGATAGTGCCGATAATCAACAGTTGTTGTTAAAGCAACGTGTTCGACAAGATTGGATTAAACTTTATTATTGGCGACATCATATTGCTATTTTGAATCATCAAATTCTACTGGACAAACAACTAAGCCGGGTTGCAGAGAGTTTACTAGCGAATAACAAGACAAATCAGCAGGCTGTGCTTGAT